>NZ_JBAWUK010000004.1:0-134991 GCF_037079935.1 Stenotrophomonas maltophilia group sp. Smal12
ACCGGTTTTTTGTGGGTAGTTATTTTTGGTTTTTGGCCGAGGGGGGCGACCCGCGGGGTGTTGCTTGTGTTTTTGTGGAGGACATGGTTGTGTTTTAGGGGGCGCCGGTTGACAAAAAATTTTTTTTTGCCCGGCCGCCCGTTGAGGGGGGGGGGAAGGCCAACGTGGGGTTTGGGGCGGCGGGGGGGCGGTATAATTTTTTTGCGCGGAACCCCCGGGGCACCCGCCCCCCCGGGGGCCCCACTACCAGGCATCGCTTTGACCGGTGCCGACCAAGGCCGGCATCCACCGATGGCGGCTTTGCTATCCTTTCACCCCACGCCAGGGAGCTTCCCCGATGCCATCGCTGTCGCCCCGCCGCCCACTGGTGCTGCTGGCCCTGTTCGTCGTGATGGCGGCGATCTTCCTGATCGACACCGTCACCGATTACGCGGTTGCCGCCGCCTGCTTCTACGCGGCGGTTATCCTGGCCGCATCGCGCGTGCTGGGCGCACGCGGGTTGATCACGCTTGCCCTGGCCTGCATCGCGCTGACCGGGCTGAGCTTCTTCCTGACCCGCTTCGGCACCTACCGCATCGGCCTGGTCAATTCGGTCATTGGCATGCTGGTGATCGGTATCACCACCTACCTTGCCCTGAACATGGAAGCGGCCAAGGCCGCCGTGCAGGAAGCACAGGGCCGCCTGCTGCGGGTAGCGCGCGCCTCCACCGTGGGCGAGCTGACCACCTCCATCGCGCATGAAGTAAACCAGCCGCTGGCGGCCATCGCCAGCAGCGCCGAAGCCTGCCAGCGTTGGCTCGCGCAGGATCCACCCAACGTGGACAAGGCGCGGCAGACCGTGGCCCGCATCCTGGCCGATGCACATCGTGCCGGTGACGTGATCGCCCGCATCCGCGGCCTGACCCAGGGCGCGGCACCGCAGCGACGCGCCTTCGATCTGAACGAAGCGGTGGAGGAAATGCTGGCGCTGTCGCGCAGCGAGCTGGACCGGCATGGCGTGGCCGTGGCACTGCTGCTGGACACCGAGCTGCCACCGGTGCAGGCCGATCGCGTGCAGGTGCAGCAGGTGATCGGCAACCTGATCCTCAATGCGGTGGACGCGATGGAGACCGTGCCCACCGCCGACCGACGCTTGTCCCTGCTGACCCGGCGCAACGGCCAGCGGATCAGCCTCAGTGTGCGTGACCGCGGCGTCGGCCTGCCCGCCGACCATCCCGAACGCGTCTTCGATGCCTTCTGGACCACCAAGTCGCACGGTCTGGGGCTGGGTCTCAGCCTGAGCCGCTCGATGATCGAAGCCAACGACGGCCAGATCCGTGCCGAACGA
This sequence comes from Stenotrophomonas maltophilia group sp. Smal12, assembly GCF_037079935.1. Classification (NCBI taxonomy): domain Bacteria; kingdom Pseudomonadati; phylum Pseudomonadota; class Gammaproteobacteria; order Lysobacterales; family Lysobacteraceae; genus Stenotrophomonas; species Stenotrophomonas maltophilia group sp. Smal12. Next base: position 1,328 of record NZ_JBAWUK010000004.1, read on the forward strand.
CCGGCAGGCGGCGGTGCCTGCTTTGTGTTCGACCTGCCCATTGCCACGGACGCCCACTATGCGTAAGCCGACTGCCGCCAACCCCGATCCGGCACCCATCGTCTATGTGGTCGACGACGATCCGTCGGTGCGCGCGGCACTGGAAGACCTGCTGGCCTCGATGGGCCTGCAGGTGCGGGCCTTCGCCTCCACCCAGGCCTTCCTCGAACACGCGCTGGAAGACGCACCGGCATGTCTCGTGCTGGACGTGCGCATGCCCGGCCAGAGCGGTCTTGAATTCCATCGCACGATGGGCAGCCACGGCCTGCAGCTTCCGGTGGTGTTCATCACCGGCCACGGCGACATCGCGATGGGTGTCAACGCGATCAAGGAAGGCGCCATCGAATTCCTGACCAAGCCCTTCCGTGACCAGGAGCTGCTCGATGCCATCCACAAGGGCATCGAGATCGACCGCCAGCGCCGCCGCGAGGACAAGGCGCTCGGCGCGCTGCAGCTGCGTTGGCACACCCTCAATGCCGGTGAGCGCGAGGTGGTCGATGGCGTGGTGCGCGGCCGCCTCAACAAGCAGATCGCCGCTGATCTCGGCGTCAGCGAGATCACGGTGAAGGTGCGCCGTGCGCAGGTGATGCGCAAGATGGGCGCACGCACCCTGGTTGACCTGGTGCGCATGTACGACCGCCTGCAGGCGGGTACGCCATGAACGTCCACGTCGCGCTGCTGCGCGCGGTCAATGTCGGCGGCACCGGCAAGCTGCCGATGCGCGAACTGGTGGCAATGTGCGAGGACGCAGGCTTCGCCGATGTCCGCACGTACATCGCCAGCGGCAACGTGGTGTTGCGCAGCTCGCTCGACGAAACAGGCGTGCGCCAGGCCCTCGGCCAGCGGCTCCAGGCCTATGCCGGCAAGCCGGTGGGCGTGCTGGTGCGCTCGGCCAACGAGATTGCCGGTGTGGTGGCACGCAACCCGTTTGCGCAGGCGGCCGGCAACCGTGTGGTCGCCCTGTTCCTCGACGGCAGCCTGCCTGCCGATCCGCTGGACGGCGTGACCGGCCGGCGCGACGAACAGCTTGCACTCGGCACGCGCGAGATCTTCATCCACTACGGTGCCGGCATGGCCGACTCGCGCTTGCGGGTGCCCTATGCCCAGCACGGCACCGCCCGCAATATGAACACAATCGGCAAGCTTGCAGTGATGGCCGCAGCGCTTACCTGGCCTGCCAGCAATCCGCGTGCTGGCCGGAGGCGGTAGCGTCGACCCTCAGGCACTGCGCTGCGCTCGCGCTCCGTGAAGGCTGAAGCAGTGGGCGGACCCAACGGATCACGCCCGCTGCAAGCGGCGCTTCAATCGCGTATCCAGCAGTCCCACGCCCAGCAGCACCAGGCTGGTCAGCCATCCGGCGGCCAGCAGGTGCACGTGCGCTAGCATCAGCCCCAGCACCAGCAGCGCCACCGCGCCCAGCAGATGCGAGCGCGGCGCGTGCCCATAGACCACGCGTTTGTACAGGGCACTGCCCAGCAGATAGATCAGCGGGCCTGCCACCATCACGCTGGCGTAAACCGTGGTGATGGCCACCCCCGGATGGTCCATGACCAGATCATTGCCCACCGCGGTGGCGATGATTCCGGCAATCAGCAGTGCATGCACGTAGTGGAAGTTGGCGCCCATCCGTCCGGGGTCTTCGGCGTGGGTGACGGCCTCAGTGGCATCGTGGCTGGAGATGCCGAAGTACAGCCACCACATGGCAATCGTGCCGGCGAAGGTGGCCAGCACCGCCGATACCACCTCAAGGTCCCAGTGCTCGACGTCGCTGAGCAAGCCACCGGTGGCCAGCAACGTCTCACCCAGTGCGACGATGACGAACAGCTGGCAGCGTTCGGCCAGGTGCCCCCCCTCGATGGTCCAGTCGCGGGTGTGCGAACGACCCATGCCCGGGAACGCGAAGCCGAACATCGGCGAGATGTATTCGCAGGCCACCGCCACCGCCCACAATGCCAGGCGGAGGTTGCCCTCGGCCGCCGCGCCGGCCAGCCAGAAGCAGGCCGACACGCTGACCCAGGCCAGCATGCGGCGGAAGTTCGGTGCCAACGGATGGCTCCGGCCGACCTCCAGCAGCACGAACGCGGTGCGTCCGACCTGCATCGTGGCGTACGCCCCGGCGAAGATCCAAGCACGATCGGCAAACGCCTCGGGAATGGACGAGGAGATCAACAACGCCAGCAGCATGGTGGCGAACAGCAGGCCGCGGATGCGCGGCGCCTCCGGGTCGAACCAGTTGCTGACCCAGCACGCGTACTGCCAGCCGAGCCAGACCGCGAACCACAGCACCAGCGTCTGCAGTACACCGGCCAGGTCCAGGTGGTGCAGCAGATGGTGGCTGAGCTGGGTGACCGCGAATACGTAGACCAGATCGAAGAACAGTTCTTCGTAGGTCACGCGGGCATGGTGGCCGTCGCGGTGGCGCAGCGCGGGCAAGCGCAGTCGGGTACGCATGGAACTCCTTCAGCGCGCCAAGCGCCAGTACAGGAAACCGGCCAGCAACGCCGGCGCGGCAAACACCAGCAACAGGATCGGCAACTCCTCGCGTACCGCGTAACCGGCCTTGCTGACCCCCACCCACATGTTGGCCACGGCCACCAGCAGCCAGGTAGCGATGAAGGCGATCAGCGCCGTGGGCAGCTGCGAGGTGCCCACGCTCCAGAGACGGCCAAACAGCAGGAACACGCCCAGCAGGAGCACGCCCAGCAGGAGCACGCCGCCGAGCATCACCATGAGCACATGCATGGTCCACCTCCTTGAGCCTGGGAACAGGCTAGCCCCGGCCGATTGTGCGCAACAGCCCGTGGAGATGGATTCACAGTCCAGAGCAAGCGAACAATCCCGGCATCGGCTGCGGCGAACCTTATGGCAGCCATGAGTTATTCGCGAAACGGGCCGTCCAGGGTACGTGCTAGCTTCATCCGACCCTATCCAGACCCCTCTCCGCCATGCGCCGTTGCCTGACGACCCTTGCCCTGACTGCCACACTTGCCTTTGATGTCACTGCCGCCGACACACCGCTGCCACAGCTGCAGGCCTACACCGTAGACCCATCCTGGCTGCAGCCGATGGCGCCGCTGCAGATCGCCGACCATACCTGGCAGATCGGCACTGAGGACCTGACCGCGCTACTGGTGCAAACCGCCGACGGCGCGGTGCTGCTCGACGGCGGCATGCCGCAGATGGCCAGCCACCTCATCAGCAACATGAAGGTGCGCGACGTGGCGCCGCAGGACCTGCGCTTGATCCTGCTCAGCCATGCGCATGCCGACCATGCGGGCCCGGTGGCAGAACTGAAGCGCCGTACCGGTGCGATGGTGGTAGCCAACGCCGAATCAGCGGTGCTGCTGGCGCGCGGCGGCAGCAACGACCTGCACTTTGGCGACAGCATCACCTTTCCGCCGGCCAGCACCGACCGCATCATCATGGATGGCGAAGTGGTCACGGTGGGTGGCATCGAGTTCACCGCCCACTTCATGCCCGGGCACACCCCGGGCAGCACCGCCTGGACCTGGACCGATACGCGCGATGGCAAGCCGGTGCGCATCGCCTATGCCGACAGCCTGAGCGCGCCGGGCTACCAGCTGCAGGGCAATGTCCGCTATCCCCGCCTGGTCGAGGACTACCGACGCAGCTTCGCTACGGTGCGCGGCCTGCCCTGCGACCTGTTGCTGACCCCGCATCCGGGCGCCAGCAACTGGAACTATGCTGCTGGCAGCAACGCCAGCGAGAAGGTACTGAGCTGCAAAGCCTACGCGGATGCGGCAGAGAAGAAGTTCGACGCGCAGCTGGCCAAGGAAACGGCCACGGCACGCTGATCCTGTAGAGCCGAGCCCATGCTCGGCTTGCCGGCCGACAACAGCCGAGCGTAGGCTCGGCTATCCACAGGACGCGTCGAAGAGTGCCGGTCAGGACAACCGGCACCCGCCGTCCATCAGCCACCCTGCCCGTGCTGGGCAAACGGCTCGGTGCTGCCGTCGTTGCGCACCAGCTCGACGGTGTACGGCTGCACGTAGCCATCCGGCATTTCCATGCCCGGCGAACCGGTCGGCATGCCGGGCAGTACCAGCCCACGCGCGGCCGGGCGTTCGGCCAGCAGGCGCTTGATGTCCTCGGCCGGGATGTGGCCCTCGACCACATACCCGCCGATCTCGGCGGTATGGCAGGAGGCCTTGCCGACCGGCACGCCCAGGCGAACCTTGATCGGATTCATGTCATCGGTGTCGCGCACCTCGACCTGGAAGCCGGCGGCCTTCAGGTGGTCGACCCAGATGCCACAGCAGCTACAGCTGGCAATCTTGTGCACGATGGCCACCGGCAAGACCGGATCGACCTTGGCCGGGCCGGCCTGGATCGGTGCCACCGGTGCTGCGCTGGCGATCGGTGCGGCGGCGGATTCTTCGGCGGCACGTGCACAGGCAGTCGTGGTCAGCACGGTGCCCAGCAGCAGGCCGAGGGAGAGAGTACGGTTCATTGAGTAATTCCTTTGCAGAGGCGGACAACGCGGCCCGCCGCCCGCGCATCGAAGGCGCAGGCAGAGGCGAGAAAAAGTCGAACAGTCATGGCAGGCGCTTGAGCGCCTGCAGGACATCACACGATGGGGGGACGCAACGGGTCCGGCATCGGCGGCGATGCGCGTTGCTGGGAGCGCGCGGCTACAGGCGCCTCGCGCCACGGCGAGGCGGGCGTTCCGCTCAACGTGGCCAGCATGCCAAGGCAGGCCGGCGGGCATTCGCACTCACCGCTCTGGCAGGCCGCCCGGGCCGCATCATCGCAACAGCCGGCTGCCGCCAGCGCAGCCGCGTGCGGTGCAGCGCAGTGATCCTGGTTGCCCGACCCGCCGTACGAAGACGAGGCAAGCGCCAGCGCCGGTGCATTCAGCACCAGGGCAACGAGCAGCATCCATCGCAGCAGCAGGTCAGGCAGGTTCACCCGCCGATGATAGCCGATGCGCGTCACGCAATCGCCGCCGCCATCGCCCGCATCCGCACCGGGATCGACTTCGCTGCGGGTGTGCCGCTGATCCGGTCGTAGTAGTCCAGCGGCAGCAACGGATTCAGTTCCGGGTAGTAACCGGCCAGCGCGCCGCGCGGCATCGGGTAGTCCAGCACCGTCAGGCCCTCCATGCGGCGCTGCACGCCATCGCCGCTGATCGTCTCCAGGCTGACCAGCGCCTCCTTCTCCAGCCCGCGCGCCAGCCGGTCCTCGATGTTCATGAACAGCACCATGCGATCGTTGTACACGCCGCGATAGCGATCGTTGTAGCTGTAGATGGTGGTGTTGTACTGATCATGCGAGCGCACGGTGGCCAACCGCAACATGTCCGGATCGTGCACCGGATCGTCCACGTCCAGGCCGGGCATCACCAGGATGTTGGCCTTGCCGTTGGGCGTGGGCCACACCCGGCGGCGCGGCGGAATGTCCAGGTGGAAGCCATGCGTCTGCTGGATGCGCTCGTTGAAGCCGGCGTAGATCTCCGGGTACACGGCAGCGATCAGCGCGCGGATGGAGGCATAGTCGTGCATGCAGCGCATCCAGTCGACCTTGCTGTGCGGCAGTGTGGCCATCGCCATGCGGCAGACGATCTCGACCTCGGGCAACACATCGGCACTGACCGGCTCGAGCACGCCGCGTGAGGCGGTCACGTTCGACATCGCGTCTTCGATGGTGACGAACTGCTCGCCGGCCGGCGTGACGATGCGCTCCGAGCGCGCCACCACCGGCAGGATCAGCGCATCGCGGCCATGAACCAGATGACCTCGATTGAGCTTGGTGGCGATGCCCACGGTCAGGTCCAGCCCACGCATCGCCTCGTACGCACGCGGCGTATCGGGCACCGCATGAATGAAGTTGCCCCCCAGGCCGATGAAAACCCTGGCGCTGCCCGTCAGCATCGCCTCGATCGACTCGACCACGTGGTGACCATGCTCACGCGGCGGATCGAAGCCGAACACCTGCTGCACGCGGTCCAGGTAGGCCGGCCTGGGCTTCTCGTCGATGCCGACGGTGCGGTCGCCCTGCACATTGGAATGTCCGCGGATCGGACCGATGCCGGCACCGGGCTTGCCGAAGTTGCCGCGCAACATCAGCAGGTTGGCCACCTGCTGCAGCAGGCGCGAGCCATACTGGTGCTGGGTCAGCCCCATGCCGTAGCAGATCACGGTGGCGTTGGAGCGGATGTAGATCTCTGCGCATCGGCGGATCTGCGCCTCCGAGATGCCGGACACCTGCACGATCTGGTCCCAGTCCTGCGCCATCACGTCTTCGCGCAGCGCCTCCAGGCCCACCGTGTGTTCCGACAGGAAATCATGGTCGAGCACGCGCTCGCCCTGTGCCTCACGCTCGAACATCACCTTCATCATGCCCTTGATCAGGGCCAGGTCGCCGCCGATGCGGATGTGCACGAACTCGCTGGTGATCGCGGTCGAGCCGAACGTGGCCATCTGCACCACGTCCTGCGGCTCGGCAAAGCGGATCAGCGCGCGCTCGGGCATGGGATTGACCGCCACGATCGGGATGCCGCGTTTGCGTGCTTCGACCAGGTTGCTCATCATCCGCGGCGAATTGGTGCCGGTGTTCTGGCCAATCACGAAGATGGCCTCGGCGTGCTCGAAATCCTGCAGCACGATGGTGCCCTTGCCCACCCCGATGGCCGGCGGCAGCCCGCGGCTGGTCGGCTCGTGGCACATGTTCGAGCAGTCCGGGAAATTATTGGTGCCGAACTCGCGCACGAAGATCGAATACAGGAACGCCGCTTCGTTGGGCGTGCGCCCGGAGGTGTAGAACTCGGCCTGGTGAGGACTGTCCAGCGCCTGCAGGTGGTGACCGATCAGTGCGAAGGCATCTTCCCAGCTGCACGGCACATAGTGGTCGGTGGCTGCGTCGTAGCGCATCGGCTCGGTCAGCCGGCCCTGCATCTCCAGCCAGTAGTCGGTCTGCGCCATCAGTTCGGTCACGGTGTGCCGGGCGAACAACTCGCGGCCGGCCCGGAACTCCGTAGCTTCCCAGGCCAGTGCCTTCGCGCCGTTCTCGCAGAACTCCAGCTTCCTGCGTTCGTCGGCATCGGGGAACGCACAGCTGGGGCACTTGAAGCCACCGGGCTGGTTCATCGCCAGCAGCGCCTTCGACCCCTTGCCGATCACACTCTGCTGCAGCAGCACCTTGGCGGTGGCACCAGCGGCACCCCAGCCTCCGGCCGGCTGGTTGTAGGGCTTGTAACGTGGCGGCTTCTGCTCGGACATGTTCGGGAACCTGACGGAAGGAACGCAGCAACGAACGGCACAACGCGGTCCGGCGGTGCATTCAGTGGCACGGCCAGCCGCACAGTCAAGCACGGCCCACGGCGCTTCGCAGAGGGCACAGGCTGATTTCAGCACAACCTGCCATGGCAACGGTTACAGCCGCGTCTGCGCGCGACCACTGCGCTATCCTCGAAACCGCAGGCGGTGGCCCGCCCGCGTTTCTCCCTTGTCCGGACGCGCTGCATGCCTGATTCGATCCCGCCGCACACCCCGCCTGCCGGCACCGCCCAACGCCCGTTGCAGCGCTGGCGCGGCGGCACGCAACAGCAGCGGGTCGACGTGGTGGCCGAGGAAGTGCCGGTGGCGCTGCGCTACAACGATGCCGCCTTTGCCGTGATGATGGCCACACCCTGTGATCTGGAGGACTTCGCACTCGGATTTTCGCTCAGCGAAGGCCTGATCAGCGCGCCCTCGCAGCTGCTGTCGATCGATATCCACCCACAGCTGGAAGGCATCGAGCTGCAGATGACCGTGGACGAGGCTGCGCCCGGCGCAAACCTCGACCCCGACAAGGGGCGCCTGCTGCCCGGCCGTGGTGGCTGTGGCCTGTGCGGCACGCGCCAGCTGGAAGAAGTGCTGCGCCCACTGCCGCAGATCCGCGAGCGCCGCAGCTATTCCGCCACCGCCCTGCAGCGGGCGTTGGCCACCTTGGCGCAGCACCAGCCGATGAATGCGGCAAGCGGCTCGATCCACGCCGCGGCCTGGGCCGACGCCAGTGGGCGCATCGGCTGGGTACGCGAGGACGTCGGCCGCCACAATGCACTGGACAAGCTGATCGGTGCGCTGCACCACAACGAACACGCCATCGAAGGCGGCCTGCTGGTGATTTCGAGCCGGGCCAGCTACGAAATGGTCAGCAAGGCGGTGCGCGCCGGCGCCAGCGTGCTGGCGGCAGTGTCGGCGCCGACCGCGCTGGCGATCGACCTGGCCCGCAGTGCCGGCCTGTGCCTGGTCGGGTTCGCGCGGGAGAGCGGGTTCAATGTGTATACCCATCCGGACCGGTTGCAGGCGGACGACCGGTAATCTCCGCTGCGTAGGGTCGACTATCACTCGTGGCGCGAAGTTTCCGGGCATCTGAAGGACGAGCAGTCGATTAACTGTGGACTCTACCGCAACGGCTTCCGGGCCCCTCGCCCAGCCAAGGCGAAATCGTCGTAGTCCGATAGCCAGCAATCGGCGCGCCGCGCACCATCGAGGACACTCATCATGGTCCTTTCTGGAGTTCCCCATGTCGGCTGCCCGGCAACCACGTTCACTGCTGTCGGTTTCCCTTGATGTTTCCGTGCACCGTACGTTGGCAGGTGCGCCGGCTTCCGGAAGTCGCGGAACCAAGGTAACGGATGCCCTGCCTCCCCCCACGATCCGTGCAGAAGGTCCGGCGCTCTGGCAGGCAAGGCGTGAAGAGGCCCACCTGTGGATCCTGCCCGTCCCCACCGCGCTACCCGGATCGATGCGATGCGTGACGGGCGAAGCAGGACGCATTGCCGCGGTTGCGCACACCATTCTGGGCCGGCCGAAGGTGGACATCACCGGCAGATCGGAGGGCTCGGGACTGAGCGTTGTTCACACTGGCCCGTGCGGTGTCTGAAGCCGAAACCATCCACCACAATCCCGACAACCTGACCCTGAAGGATGTTCTGCCGGCGGACGTCCATGCAGAATGGCAAGCGGCATTGAATGAGTGCGGAATCGATCCAATCGAACTGGAACGCCTGCGTCCCCACTTCGCGGCCAGAGCGCTGCGCAAGGCCGTCATGGCCAGGCATCGGCTGGATTCGCCGAAGGCATTCTGCAAGGAGCTGCGCAGGATAGGACGCGCGGGTGGAGCGCGCTACTTCGTGCCGCGCACTGAACTGGCTATCGACATCGCGGCAGCTGACGACTGCGGTAAACCGCATCCTGCACTGGATGACACGACACGGTTTGCGGTGCAGGTCGAACGACTCCGTCGCCTTCACGATACCGCCCGTGTTCAGTCCAAGGCCTGGGCGCAGGGCGATGCCCTTGGCATGTGTGGGCATGACGTGCCTATGGATATGCACGTGACAGCGACTGGCAGCAACGAGCTGGACACGCTTCGACGCGAGGCCTGGCTCAGCGCAGTGGAAACCGTAACCGCGGGAAGATCAACCACGCTTGCGATGCTCGATATTGCAGATGCGTTCGACGGGAACGGCTACATCAGAGCGCTGCGCGAACGCGGTTTCAGCTTCCAGCCGGCGTAGCCACTGAGCTGCGGGCCTGAGTCCGGGCAGCACTCTGCTGCCCGGAGCAATTGCACTCAGCGCAGCGCGACCTTCGGGAAGTCCACCGGCACGTCGAACGCCACGTTGACGTAGTTGGTGAACAGGTTGAGCGCCACATGCGCGAGGATCTCCACGATCTGCTCATCATCGAAGCCAGCCGCGCGCAGCGCCTGCACGTCGCCGTCGGCGATCTGCGCACGCTGCTCGACCACCTTCAACGCGAAGTCGAGCGCCGCCGCAGTGGCCGGGTCGCTGGACTGGCCGATCTGCGCGGCCGCCATCTGCTCGCTGCTGGCACCAGCCTTGCGGCCCAGCGCGGTGTGCGCGGCCAGGCAGTACTCGCAGGCATTGCGGTTGGCAATGGCCACGGCGATCTGCTCGCCCAGCAGCGGCGACAGGCGACCGCCGCCCAGCGCGCCGAACGAACCCCACATGCTCTGCAGGGCGGCCGGCGAGTTGGCCACGGCGCGGAACATGGCCGGGGTGGCGCCGAAAGCGGCGTGGACCTGGCCCAGCAGGGCCTGGCGGTCGGCGGTGGTGTTGGCGGCATCGATCAGGGGGACACGGGACATGGTGGATCTCCTTGGGAAAGCGCCCGGGATTGGACGACCCGCTCATCCTAGGTAGACTCGCCGGACGCATCAGTCGTAATTCGCCATACATGTTGTCCATACGTCCATGAGCATGCCCGCCGCCGCCCCTGCGCCAGATCGACTCTCCTGCCTGCTGGAACGCTTCCGGGTGCAGGCGGCGCTGTTCTACAGTGGCCCGCTGTGCGGGCGGCATGTCTTCGAGCCGCAGCCCGGTCGTGCGTTCCTGCACATCCTGCGCCAGGGTGAAATGGAAGTCCGCCATCCCGACGGCGATATCGCGCTGCCCCGGCTGAAGATCGACACACCCAGCCTGCTGCTGTACCCGCAGCCGCTGCACCATGTGTTCTTCAACGCGCCGCTGGATGGCCCGGATTTCACCTGCGCCACGCTGGATTTCGATGGCGGTGCGCGCAATCCGATCGTGCAGTCGCTGCCACCGGTGATGGTAGTACCGCTGGCGGCCATCGGCGAACTGGATGACACCCTGCAGCTGCTGTTTGCCGAGGCCGATCGCCAGCGCTGCGGTTCACGGCTGCTGACCAATCGCCTGTTCGAGGTGGCGCTGATCCAGATCCTGCGCTGGGTGGTCGACCACCCGGATGCAGCGGGCGTCAGTCACGGACTGATGCGCGGGCTGTCCGACGCGAGGCTGGCACGCACGCTGGTGGCGATGCACCAGGCACCGCAGGACGAATGGACGCTGCCCCGGATGGCCGCGACCGCCGGCATGTCGCGCAGCGCATTCGCGGCAGTGTTCAAGGAGGTGATGCAGGCGACGCCGGCCGCTTATCTGCTGGACTGGCGGCTGAGCCTGGCCTGCGCGCAGCTGCGGGCCGGCGTGGCGGTCAAGCAGGTAGCGGTCGAGGTGGGGTTTGCCGATACCGCGTCGTTGTCGAAGGCGTTCCGCAAGCGGCTGGGGGCATCGCCCAGGGCGTGGCTGGCCGCGAGCGCCACGCAGGCTCGGTAAATGGGTGAGGGGTGGAGTCGGCCGCTGGTCGACTATCGCGCGACGCGCGGGATTTTCGTTGTCTGACCGAAGGGCAGCCGACCAGCGGTCGGCTCTACCACGGGCGATCGAAGCGGCATTTCCGTGGCCTGACCGAAGGGCTGCCGACCCGCGGTCGGCTCTACCACGGGCGATGTCGGCGCGCCGGCTGGCCGCTCAACTGGACGTGCCGTCAGACTTTGCCAGCAGCCCGGCGACGCGCTCGGCCACCTGGGCACGTACGCCTTCATCCAGCTGCCCTTCGTACATCGCCTCGTAGATCCACAGGCCGTCGGCCGCCAGGCGCGCCACGAAATTGTCGAGCGTCGTCGGATCCACATTCCCGGCCTCCGGCGCGGACGGTGCCCAGCGCTGAACCGCCGGGCCCCAGGGACGCTCGCCCGCCTCCGGGTCGGCCGATTCGAGCATGAACATCAGTTCGGCACGGGTGGCGCTCTGGGCCGACACGCGCACGAAGGTCTGGTAACGCTCCAGCGCCGAGGCTTCGTCCGCACGCTTGCCCAGCAGCGTTTCCATGGACGCCTCCCAGGCCTGCGCCAGGTACTCGTCGATCCCGCGCAGCAGCGCCTCGCGCGAGGGAAAGTGGTACAGCAGGCCGCCGCGGGTCAGCCTGGCCTCGGCCGCCACCGACTCGAAGGTCACCGCACGCACGCCGTCACGATTGATCACGTTGACGGCGGCGTCGAGGATGCGGTCGCGCTTGCTGGTTCTCATGGCGTCATTTTACGCGATCGGCCGCGCCCTCACGGCTGCCGGCCCGGCCACGCAGCAGGTGCGCCAGGATCGTCGCGCCCAGCGCCAGTACCGCCGTGATCACCAGCAGCACGCTCTGGTAGCCACGGTCATATGCCGCCGCAGCCAGTGCGAACCAATCACCCTGCCCGCTCTCGCGCGCGGCATGCAGCGCTTGGGTGAAACCCTCGCGGGCAAGCGCGGGCATATCGGCCGAGACCGGCAGGAACACGCTGTACATCGCCGCGCTCAGGCTGCCCAGCATCGCCACCGCCAGCAGGCCACCTAACTCGTAGGACACTTCTTCCACGGAAGACGCCATGCCCGCGCGGTGCGTCGGCACGTTGTTGAGGATGGCCGTGGACGCCACCGAGATGGCCGAACCCATGCCGAAGCCGGTGATCGCCATGCCGGCGATCACCCAACCGAGGCCGTGCGGGAAGCCGAACGCCACCAGGCCGACGCCCAGCGCGCCCGTAGCCAGGCCACCGCAGATCAATGGGCGCAGGCCCACCCGGTGCAGGATGCTGCCGCCCAGCAGCGCACTGGGCAGGCTGCCCAGCGCCGCCACCGACACCAGCAGGCCCGCCTGTAGCGGCGTGAAACCTGCCACCAGCTGGAAGCGCTGCGTGGTGACCAGCTGCAGGCCGGCCATCGCGAACAGGGTGAACACCGCCGAAAGCGTGCCGGCCAGGAACGCCGGATTACGGAAGATAGCGAAGTCCAGCAGCGGGTACGGCAGCTGCTGCTGGCGGCGTGCGAACGCTGCGCCGCTGGTGACAGCCAACAGCAGCGCGCCCGCGCCCAGCGCATACGACGGCGGCGTAGCGATCAGCGACTTGATCGCCAGCACCAGGCCGGACAGTGCCGCCAATGCCAGCAGCGACGAAACCAGATCCCACGGCCGCGAGATGTCGCGCTGTCCTTCCGGCGCCAGCAACAGCGTGGCCACGAAGGCGACCACCGCCACCGGCACGTTGATCAGGAACACCGAGCCCCACCAGAAATGCTGCAGCAGCCAGCCGCCAATGATCGGGCCGAGCGCCGCACCGACGATGGCCACCGAACCCCAAATGGCGATGGCGATGTTGCGTTCGCGCTCTTCGTGGAAGCTTAGGCCGATCAGCGCCAGCGTCGCAGGCATCATCGCGGCCGCGCCGACCGCCAGCAACGCGCGTGCGGCAATCAGCTGCGCTGCGCTGGCTGCGAACGCCGCTGCCAGCGAGGCGACGCCGAACACCACCAGGCCGATCAGGAACATGCGGCGGTGGCCGATGCGGTCGCCCAGCGTGCCCGCCCCCAGCAGCAGGCCGGCCATCACCAGTGGATAGGCATTGATGATCCACAGCGCCTGGCCGGCGCTGGCCGAGAGTTCCCCAGTCAGTGTGGGCAGTGCGGTGTAGAGCACCGAGTTATCCAGCGTGACCAGCAGCAGGCCGGCGGCGACGGTGAACAACAGTGCCCAGCGACGGGCACGCGACAGGGCCGGAGCGCCGGCCAAGGGCTGGGACAGAGCCATGGGAGAACCTGATGGGATGAAGTACTACCGTAACTATACAGGATGTCCGGTATAGTTACAGAAACTGTACCACCGGTTCAGATTGGGGTCCGGCCAATGTTCATGTTGCCGCGCCGCGCCTGCCGAGTGTGGCCGGTGTCAGGGATCATCACCGGCAGTGTTCCGGCAGCGCGGCGATGGCTGATACCACGGCCGCCTGCATGCCCTGCCCTACGGCCATGTCCAGCTCCCCACCTGTATTCCCATGCTGGCGCCGCAGTTCGTCCTCGCACAGCCCGCGCACCCGCGCCCGGGCATTGGCGCGCAGGCTGCTGCACCGCCAATCGGTGCCACCCAGCGGCAACACCGAATACACCACGCTGTTGCAGGCATTGCCGGCCCGCTGCTGCAACGACACCCCACCAAAATCCCGTGGTTCGCTGCTGCGCTGCGGGTCGAAATAGCTGTCCGGGAACGTGCGCGCGTACTGCTCGATGTCCACCGCCAGGCTGCGCCCACCGGCCAGCGGCATCTGCAGCGGCTGGCCGCACGGCGTCGCATCAGCGCGATGCTGGATGTACTGGTAGATCGGCCGGTCCAGCGTTGGATCCTGCTGGGTCACCGCACTGACCGCCGCCAGCACCGGCAACGACGCACGATTGGCCATGCGCGCCAGCAGCCCGGCCTGCGTCGGCTGGCAGCGGTCGCGCACTGTTGCCGCGAGCAGGAACAGCACGTCATTGCGAAACGCGTGGTCATCGCCCAGGCGCTGTTCGATGCGCTGGCGGGCATCGGACGCCGGTGCCGGGAACGCGACTTCCGGCGGCGCAGCGGGTGCAGCCCGCCGCTGCCACCACACCAGCAGCACAACCGCGCCCAGCAGCACCCCGGCAGCCAGGACCCAGCGCCGCCGCATCAGTTGTGGATCGCCGTCAGCGTTGCCGCGGCGGCATCGTAGGACGCGCTGGCAATGTCCGCATCGAAGCGCTTCACCCGCAGGCGGCCGGCCAACCGGTACGGATCCCACAGATCGCCCAGCGCGATCGGCGTCGCCAGGGTCACGTGGATGATCTGGTTCGGCGGCGGTGGCGGCACGTGGATGCAGGCCCCGTAGAACGGCACGAACAGCAGTTCATCCACCAGGCCGGCGTCGTTGGTGCCGAGCGGTACCACGTAGCCATCCAGGTCCACCGCGCGGCCATCGGCAGCATCGACCACGCGCGAGGAGCCGAACTGCTTGGCGCGATCGGGGCTGGAATGGTCGATCTCCTGCCCCGGCGGCGTGCCCGAGCCGGTGTCGTCGATCAGCCCGCCCACGCCGTCCATCCCATTGCGTGACAGGCCGATCTGCGGGGGCGGGCGCTGATAGGTGACTTCGTCGGGCCGCAACGCGTCCCAACGGTCGATCGGGGCTTCGGCCGTGGCGGAGGGCGCCGGCTTGTCCTGCGGCACGACCGCCACGGCATCGCCGCCCGGCGACGTACAGCCCGCCAGCCACAGGCATCCCAGCATGAGCAAAAGGGGGCTACGGTTCATACGGCCTCAGCTCCGCATCGCGCATGGTGTACGCCGAGCCGGCCAGATCGTCATCCAGCCGTTCGGCACGCAGGGTGCCGGCCAGGAAGAACGGCGAGTACATGTCCGGCATCTCGATCGGGCGCGGCAGCACCACGTGCACGATCTGGTTCGGCGGCGGCGGCGGCACGTGGATGCAGGCGCCGTAGTACGGCACGAACAGGAATTCGGTCAGCTGCCCGTCCTGCGCATTGGCCAGCGGTACCACGTAGCCTGGCAGGCGCACCGGTCGCTGCAGGACCGTGTCCACCGTGCGGAAGGTGCCGAACTGCGGCATGCGCCGGTTGCCGTTGTGCTCGACCTCCGGGCCCTCGCCCCGCTCCAGCGCGGCCAGCTCATCCTTCGGCATCATCTGCAACCAGTCCAGCTCCTGCTCCGCAGCGCCTGCAGGGTCCTCGCGGTCGACCACCGGCGCGGGTGGCAAGGCCTGTAAGCCCGTATCCACCGGCCGCTCGCAGGCTGCCAGCGCCAGCACCATCGGCAATGACAGCATCCAGCGCATGCTCAGCCTCCCGGTGAAAGGCCATCGGCCAAGGTGCGCCGGTAGGCCAGCAATGCCGGCACCAGCCCAGCCACCGCACTGATCGCCAGCACCCCCGCCACCCACGCCAGCTCGCGGCCATCCGGCCAGACATGGGTGATCGACAGGCCGAAGGTGGCCAGTACCCAGCCGCGCCCGGCAATGCTGGCGACCACCAGCAGCGACAGGGCCAGCACGCACGCCACCGCACTGGTCGCCACCGCTTCCACCACCAGCAGGCCGGCGATGTAACCCGGCCGTGCCCCGGTGGCACGCAGGATGGCCATCTCACGCCGCCGCTCCTGCAGGGTCGAGACCAGCAGCGCCACCAGCGAAACCATGCCCAGCAGCACCACCATCGCACTGATCAGCTGCAACGCCCGCTCGGCGGTACCCAGCGACTGCCATAGCTGCTGCAGCGTCACGCCGGGCAGGATCGCCAGCATCGCCTCGTCCGGGTACTCGTTGATCCTGCGCTGCACCGAGAACGTCGCGATGCGCGAGTTCAGGCCCAGCATGAAGGCGGTGATGCTGGTCGGGGTCAGATCCAGATGACGCGCCTGCTCGGCGCTGACGCTCTGGCTGCGCAGCTGCACGCCCGAGCGCCAGTCGACATGGATCGCCTCGATGGCCGCCAGCGAGACCAGCAGCGACGAGTCGACCGGCGTGCCGGTGCGCTGCAGGATGCCGGCGACACGGAATGGCTTGTCGGCGTGCCTGGCCAGGGTGACTGCGCCGGTGCCGTGCGCCAGCACGATCTCATCACCGAGGACGACCTTCTGTGCCTGTGCCACCTCGGCACCGATCACCACGTCATACAGGTCGTCGAACGGCCGTCCGCTCGCAAATGCAAGCACGTGCCCGGCGCCGTACCGGTAGTGCTCGAAATAGGCATCGCTGGTACCGACCACGCGGTAGCCTCGCCAGGAATCGCCCAGCGAAAGCGGCACCGCCCACTTCACCTGCGGCATTGCGGACAGCGCCTGGTAGGAATGCCAGGACACGTTGTTGGTCGGGTCGCCGATATGGAACACCGAGTACAGCAGCAGGTTCACCGGCCCCGAACGCGCACCGACGATCAGGTCGGTACCGGACACGGTGCTGGCGAAGCCTTCGTGCGCCTGCGTGCGGACGCGCTCGACGCCCAGCAGCAGCACCACGCTGAGGGTGATGACCAGCACGGTCAGGCCCACGCTCAACGCACGGCTGCGCAGGCTGGCCCAGGCAAGCTCAAGCATGGCCGGCACCTGCCTGGTTGATCTGAGACAGGGCAATCGTGCGGTCGAACAACGGCTGCAGGCTGTGGTCATGGCTGACCACCAGCACCGTGGTGCCGGCCGCCTGGCACTGCGCCGACATCAGCTGCAGGAACGCGGTGGCCGCTTCACGGTCAAGCGCAGAGGTGGGCTCATCGGCCAGCAGCAACGCCGGGCGGCCGATCAGGGCGCGTGCCGCCGCCACGCGCTGCTGCTGGCCAACGCTGAGTGTGCCTGCGCGCCGCGGCATCAGCGCCGGGTCCAGCTGCAGGGCCTGCAGCAGGCGGGCGATCTCGGCATCCAACGGCCCACTGATGCGCGCGCTGCGCAGGCGCGAAAAGCGCAGGCCCAGCGCGATGTTGTCGCGCACGCTGAGGAACGGCAACAGATTGAACTGCTGGAAGATCACGCCCAGCTGGTCGGCGCGGAAGCGGTCGCGTGCGGCGCCACGCATCGTCTGCAGCGCGTGGCCGGCGACCTCGACGCTGCCCTTGCCGGGCAGCAGCACGCCCGCCAGCAGGCCCAGCAGCGTGCTTTTCCCACTGCCACTGATCCCGCGCAGCAGCACGCTGCTGCCCTGCTCGATCCACAGCCGCGGCACATCCAGCACCAGGCGCCGGCCATAGCCGAACTGCACGCCATCCAGCGCGATCACCGGTCGCAGGCTCACGGTGCCAGCACCACGCGCAGGTTGTCCGCAGTCAACACGCTGCGGTTCTGGCCGCGAGCCGTGGCGCTGTTGACGATCACTTCGTGCAGGCCCGGGAACAGTACGGGCAGGCGCACGACCATGGCCCGCAGCTCGGCCGGCCTGGCGCAGTGATACTGCAGCGTTGCGCTGAACCCCGCGTGCCGGTGCTGGCCTGGCGGCGGCGCGGCAGCCGACGCATCGAAGCCCTCGGCCTTGGCATCGTTCCCGGAAAGGCGGCAGTCCGCCGCGGTAGGCAGGGTGACCCAGCTGCCCCCCTTCAACAGCGCAGTCGCTCGCGCCAGCGCGGCCTGCTCTACCGCATTGGCCGGCGGCCGCTCGAAATCAAGGATGCCGATGCCGGGGGCCTGCAGGGCGAACTCCAGTGTCTGCTGGTCAAGCGCAACATCGACGGTGGCCTGGCCGTGCACATGCGCACCCAACTGGCGGACGTCATGGGCCTGCGCGGTGCTGGCCGTCAGCAGCAGGAAAAGAGCAGCAGAACGCTTCATGGGGATCCTCCTGTTGTTACTATGTAACCTTATGGACCATACCCCCACGACGCCCGCAAGGGCCCTTGCCCAGCCGCCACGTTCGGCACGCTGGCACCCCCGCTTCGATCTTGCCGGGGCCTGGCTGTCCCTGGCCTGCGCCGCCCACTGCATCGTCCTGCCCCTGCTGCTGGCCTTCGTGCCGGCCACGATGATGGCGCTGCGCTCGTTCCAGCATCCCGGCCATGGCGCCATGACATGGCTGCTGATGATGTCGCGCTGGGAGTGGCTGTTCGCGCTGCTGGCCTCCTCGCTGGCCTTGGCGAGTACCTTGGCCGGGGTGTATCGGCATCGGTACTGGTGCCCCCTGCGGTTGGCGTGCGTCGGCGCCATCCTGCTGTTGTCGGCCTCGCTGTACCTGCCGTTGAAGGAATCGCTGCTCTGGCACGGCGTGGCGACAGCCAGCGGTGGCGTGCTGCTGGCATGCGCGCATATCGGAAACCGGCGCGCGCTGCACAACCGCCGGTAGTGCCGGCCGCTGGCCGGCAGCGGCGGTGATCCAGCAGATGGGGAAGCCGGCCAGCGGCCGGCTCTACCGATCTTTATTCATCGAACGGGCGCTGGCCGAGCGTCTGTGTGACATGGTCGACGAAGCATGTGATGCGCGCGGCCAGCGCGGTGTTGCGGTAGTACACCGCGTTGATCGGCTGCCGCACCTCCTGCGTCTGCCTGGCCAACAGCTGCACCAGTCGGCCCTCGCGCCGGTCCTGGCCGGTCAGGAAGTCGGACAGGCAGGCGATGCCCAGCCCGGCCACCGCCATCTGCCGCAGTGTCTCGCCACTGGATGAAGCGATGGCCGGCGCGATCACGAAAGGCCCGCCATCGGCATCCTGCAGCGGCCATTCGTTCAAGGAGCTGGGCTGGGTGAAACCCAGCAGGTCGTGCTCGCGCAGTTGCTCCGCGCGCGTAGGCGTGCCGTGCCGTCGCAGGTACTCGGGGCTGGCCAGCACGCGGATGCGACTGTGGCCGATCGGCCGCGCATGCAGGGTCGAATCGCGCAAGACGCCGATGCGGAACGCCACATCGGTGCGCTTTTCGATCAGGTCGGTGATGCCCTCGTTGGAATTCAACTCCAGCTCCACCTGCGGGTAGCGCTCGCGGAAGCCCTCCAGCAGCGGCACGATCACGTGCAGCATGAACGGCGTGGCCGCGTCCACGCGCAGGCGCCCGACCGGCTGCAGCCGCCGCGCCGCCATCTGTTCCTCGGCCTCGTCAACCGTGGCCAGGATCGTGCGCGCGTACTCCAGGAACGCCGCGCCTTCCTCGGTCAATTCCAGCCGGCGCGTGGTCCGCCGCAGCAGCGTGGTCTGCAGCTTGTCCTCCAACCGCGCCAGGGTGCGGCTGGTGGCCGAGATGGTCAGCTCCAGCGCCTCGGCCGCCGCCGTGATCGAGCCACCATCGACCACCGCCACGAAGGCCTTCAGCTCATCCAGGGTGGTTTTCATTATTTACCTCGCTGCAAAAGCATTTCCCGTATACACGGCTTAATCAACAAATGTAAAGCGCCCACACTTCGCCCTGTCCCGAGCCCGCCGGCTCTCAACGAAGTCCCTGGAGTCCATCATGAGCGTTCCTTCCTTTGGCGTCGGCACCTTCCGCCTGACCGGCCAGACCGTCATCAACTCGGTGCGCAACGCCCTCGACGTCGGCTACCGTGCGGTCGACACGGCGCAGATCTACGGCAACGAAGCCGAGGTCGGCCAGGCCATCGCCGAATCCGGCGTCCGGCGCGACCAGCTGTTCCTGACCACCAAGATCTGGGTGGACAACTACGCCGTCGACAAGCTGATCCCGAGCCTGCGCGACAGCCTGGCCAAGCTGCGCACCGACTACGTCGACCTGCTGCTGATCCACTGGCCGGCGCCGGGCAATGGCGTTGAACTGCGCGAGTACATGACCGCGCTGGCCGAAGCCAAGACGCTGGGCCTGACCCGCCAGATCGGTGTGTCCAACTTCAACATCGAACTGACCCGGCAGGCCATCGAGGTGGTCGGCGCCGGCGAGATCGCCACCAACCAGATCGAACTGAGCCCCTACCTGCAGAACCCGGCACTGACTGCTTTCCTGCAGGATCAGGGCATCACCGTGACCTCCTACATGACCCTGGCCTACGGCAAGGTGCTGAAGGACCCGGTGCTGGCCGCCATCGCCGACAAGCACCAGGCCACCGTAGCCCAGGTCGCGCTGGCGTGGGCGCTGCAACGGGGCTACGCGGTCATCCCGTCCTCGACCAAGCGCGAGAACCTGGCCAGCAACCTGCTCGCCCAGGACCTGCGCCTGGATGCCGACGACATGGCCGCGATCGCCGCGCTTGACCGCAACGGCCGCGAAGTCGATCCGCCGGGCCTGGCCCCGGCCTGGGACTGAGGAGCCTCGCCATGGGGAGTGCGTTGGCGCGGCTGCAGGCCGGGGGTTTCAGCATCGGCATCGAAGCACCGCTGGACAATGACTGGACGCCGCTGGGCGAACAGGCGCGACGCGCCGCGCGACGCCTGCCCGGCCAACCGGACCTGCAGCGCCATGCGGAGCTGGCACGGCTGGCCGACCGCCTCGGCTTCCGTGCGCTGTGGGTACGCGACGTGCCGGTGTACGACCCGGCCTTCGGCGATGCGGCCCAGGTGTTCGAGGTGTTCAGCTACCTCGGCTACCTGGCCGGCATCACCGAGCAGATCCTGCTGGGCACCGGTGCGGTGGTGCTGCCGATCCGCGAGCCGCTGCTGACCCTGAAGTCGGCGCGCAGCGTGCAGCGGCTCAGCGGCGACCGCCTGCTGCTGGGCGTGGCCAGTGGCGACCGCCCGGTGGAGTACCCGCTGTTCGGCCGCGACTTCGACAGCCGTGGCAGCCGCTTCCGCGAGCAGATCGCACTGTTGCGCGAAGGCGCCGCCGCGCACCTGCCGCAGGGCCTGGATGTGCTGCCCGCGGATGGCCCGGCCCTCCCGCTGTTCGTGGCCGGCCTGGCCCAGCAGCAACCGGCGTGGATCGGCCAGCACATGGACGGCTGCCTGGCCTACCCGGGCCCGCCACAGGACCATGCGCAACGCGTGGCGGCCTGGCGCGCCGTGGCCGGCAACAAACCGTATGCCAGCTTCATCCATCTGGACCTGGTGCCCGATGCCGATGCCCCTCTGCAGCGCTGGCGCTTCGGCCTGCGCGGCGGCCGCAACGCCCTGCTGGCCGAGCTGCATGCCATGCAGGCCGCCGGTGTCGACCACATCGGCCTGCAGTTCCGCCGCAATGAACGGCCGTTGGCCGAAACCTTCCACGAAATCGCCGAGTACGTGCTGCCGCGCTTCCCGGCCCATGCCGGCGCCGCCGCGACGGCCTGACAGTTGCCGGAGCTTTGCCATGAAGATGAAGACCCTGGCCGCCCTTGCGCTGGCCACCCTGCCGCTGTCCTTCCAGGCTAGTGCCGAGGACTGGTATCCCTCTGCCTACGGTGCCAATGACGAGATCGGCGCGGCCAACCTGCTGACCGCGGACGTGGTCAAGCACGCGGTATCGCTGGTCAGGACCGGCAAGACCTATCCGCTGGCGGTGCCGGTGGACAAGAACCTGCCCGCGTTCCGCCACCGCAGCTTCCGCCTGTACAACGTGCAGGTCGGCCAGCAGGCCGGCACGTCGCTGGGCCCCAACAGGTTCACCTTCAACGATGAACTGGTGAACGCCTGGACCGGCGTTGGCACCCAGCTCAACGGCATCGGCCATATCGGCATCGACAACGTCTACTACAACGGCAACAAGGCCGCCGACTTCGTCACCGTGGACGGCGTGCGCAAGCTCGGCGTCGAGAAGGTGCCGCCAATGGTCACCCGCGGCGTGGTGCTGGACATGACCGCGTACTACGGCAAGGCGATCGTGCCCGGCGGCACCGAGTTCACCGTGGCCGACATCCAGGCCGTGCTGAAGAAGCAGGGCCTGAGCCTGCGCAAGGGCGACGTGGTGCTGTTCAACACCGGCTGGCTGGAACTGATCGGCAAGGACAACACGCAATTCCTGGCAGTGGAACCGGGTATCGGCATGGAGGCCGCGAAGTGGCTGGCCGACCAGGGCATCGTCGCCTTCGGTGGCGACACCTGGGCCTCGGAGGTCTACCCGAACCCGAACGGTGCCGAGGAATTTCCGGTCAACCAGTACATGCTGGCCAAGCGCGGCATCTACAACCTGGAGCTGATCGACAGCCGTGCCCTGGTGCGCGACAAGGCCTGGGAATTCCTGTTCGTACTCGGCCAGCCGCTGTACGTCGGCTCGACCCAGGTCAACATCAACCCGGTGGCGATTCGATGAGCGCTGCCACCGACCTGCCCGTGTTCGCTGGCCGCCGTTTCCGCGTCTGCTATGACGGCCTGGCGGCCGACAATGCCTACAGCGCCGATGGTCGCCACGTGCAGTACGCCATCGTCTCCGGCGCCTATGCCGGCGCACGTGGCGAAGCCGCCTGCGAGTGGCAACAGATCAGCGACGGGATCTATGCCATTTCGTGGCAGGAAGCCGACGGCGCCACGGTGGTGCATGTCGACGACTTCGTGGGTGGGCGTTCGCTGGCCTGGTTCACCGCCCCCGATGGGAGTTTCCATCGCATGCAGGGGCCGCTGCACGCGCTGTGATGCCGGCCAGCGGCCGGCACTACCCAAGCAATACCCCACTCTGTTTGACCGGGCCCGGTAGTGCCGGCCGCTGGCCGGCACCCTCGAACGAGTCGAACACCCCAGTCACCCAGTCGATGAACACCCGCAACCGCGGCGACGGCGTGCGATTGCGCGGGTAGACCAGGCTCAACGGACTCGGCGTCGGCGGCGCCTCCGGCAGCAGCTCCACCAGCTGCCGGCGCGCGATGTACGGGTCCATCCGGTAGCGAGGTGCCTGGATGATGCCCAGGCCTGCCAGCGCGGCACCGAGGAACGCATCCGCGCCGGACACACGCACCCGCGCCGGCAACGGCAGGTAGCGCACCTGCCCGCCCTGCTGGAACTCCAGCGGAATCAGCTGGCCGCTGGCGCTGGAGCGGTAGCCGACCATCTGGTGGCCGTCCTGCAGGGCATCGATGCTGGCCGGCACGCCCCTGGCCTGCACGTAGCCAGGCGAGGCAACCGTCACCTCGCGCAGCATCGTCAACCGGCGCGCCGCCAGATCGCTGTCGGCCAGCGTCCCCACCCGCAACGCCGCATCCACGCCTTCGCGCAACAGGTCGACATAGCGGTCGCCTTCGCTGACGTCCAGTTCGATCTCCGGGTAGCGCTGCAGGAATTCCGCCAGATGCGGAAACAGCAGGTGCCGGCCCAGCGTGCCGTGCACTTCAATGCGCAACGGGCCGCGTGGCGGCGCGTCACGGAACACGGCCTCGGCATCATCCATGTCGGCGATCAGGCGCAGGCAACGGCCATAGAAGGCCTCGCCTTCGAGCGTTGGCACCACCTGCCGCGTGCTCCGGTTCAGCAGGCGCACGCCCAGCCGCTGTTCGAGCGCCTTGATCGCGTCGGTCACCGTGGCCCGCGGCAGGCCGAGGTCCTCGGAGGCCCGGCTGAAGCTGCGGCGCTCGACGATACGGACGAAGGCTCGCATGGCCGTGAAGCGGTCCATTGTTCGGCTATCCGGATGATGTTGGCGGATTATGCAGGATTATCCGAGCGGGCAATGGCGCGAAGATGGCCCTGCGCCACTCCGGCGTGCCCACTGGAAACCACCATGACCCCCTCCCCCGTCCGCTCTGTCGCCCTGGTTACCGGCGGCTCCCGTGGCATCGGCGCCGCCATCTCCCGCCGGCTCGCCGCCGACGGCCACGCGGTCGCGATCAACTATGCGGGCCGCCGCGACGACGCCGAAGCCTTGGCGGCCGAACTCAGCGCAGCCGGCGCGCAGGCCATCGCATTGCAGGCCGATGTCGCCGATCCGCAGGCCATGCGTCAGCTGTTCGATGCCATCGAAGCCCGTTTCGGCGGTATCGACGTGGTGGTCAACAGCGCCGGTGTGCTGCAGCTGGCGCCGCTGGCCGACACCGACGACGCATTGTTCGAGCGGGTCATCGGCATCAACCTCAAGGGCGCCTTCAATGTGCTGCGCGAAAGCGCGCGCCGGGTGCGCGACAGTGGCCGCATCATCACCCTGTCCACCAGCGTGGTCGGCACCCGGCTGGAGAACTACAGCGCGTACGCCGCCAGCAAGGCGGCAGTGGAAACCATGAGCGCGATCCTCAGCAAGGAGCTGCGCGGGCGCAACATCACCGTGAATGCGGTGGCGCCGGGCCCGACCGCTACCGACCTGTTCCTGGACGGCAAGTCACCGGAACTGATCGAGCGGCTGGCGAAGATGAGCCCTCTGGAGCGGCTGGGTACGCCAGAGGACATCGCCGGTGCGGTGGCCTTCCTGGCCGGTGCCGATGGCGGATGGATCAACGGCCAGGTGCTGCGCGCCAACGGCGGAATGGTGTAGATCGCACAGATGGCATCCACGCATGGCGCGACGCCCTTGTAGAGCCGAGCCCATGCTCGGCTGCTCTTCGCGCAAAGGCCAGAAGCAGCCGGGCGTGGGCTCGGCGCTACAGGCAGGTCAGGCGCCATGGGCCTCGCGACGCCCGTGCACCCAGTAGTACAGCGTAGGCAGCACCAGCAGGGTCAGCAGCATCGCCGACAGCAGGCCACCGATCACCACCACCGCCAGCGGCTTCTGCGTCTCGGCACCAATCGCATGCGAAGTGGCCATCGGCAGCAGGCCGAACATCGCCAGCAGCGCGGTCATCAGCACCGTTCGCAGGCGCTGCAGCGAACCTTGCACCACCGCCTGCAGCAGGTCCATGCCCTGCTCGCGCAGCTGGGCGAAGCGACTGAGCATCACCACGCCGTTCAGCACTGCTTGCCCGAACAACGCGATGAAACCGATCGCCGCCGACACTGACAGCGGGATGCCAGTGAGCCACAGGGCGAGGATGCCGCCGATCATCGCCAGTGGCACGTTGGCCAGGATCAGCGCAGCGCTGCTGATGTCCTTGAAGGCATCGAACAGCAGCACGAAGATGATCAGCACCGACAGCGGAATCACCCAGCCCAGCCGCTTCATCGCACGCTGCTGGTTCTCGAACTCGCCGGACCACTCCAGCCGGTAGCCGTCCGGCAGCTGTACGCTGGCATCCACGCGCTTGCGCATGTCAGCCACCACGCTGCCCATGTCGCGGCCGGCGATGAAGATGCTCACCGCCTTCACCCGCTGTGCGTTCTCGCGCGAGATGTTGATCGCGCCGCTGGCCATGCGGAACTCGGCCACGTCGGACAGCGTCACCGTGTGGCCATCGCCAATGCCCACCGGGACCGTGCGCAACCGTTGCAGGTCACGGTCGGCGTCGTCCAGGCGCAGCGTGATCGGGAACCTGCGGTCACCTTCCCACAGTTCACCGACCTGGCGCCCGCCCAGTGCAGTCTCGATCACCTCGTCGATGTCGCGCACGTTCAGGCCATAGCGCGCCGCACGGTCGCGGTCGATGTCGATCTGCAACTGCGGCAGCGAACCATCGCGATCGATGAACGCGCTTTCCACGCCGTCCACCCCACGCACCTGGGCCAGGATCGCCTGCGCCTGCTGGTTGAGCACGTCCAGATCCGAGCCACTCACCTTGATCACCACCTGGCCCTTGATCTGCGAGATGCTCTCCAGGATGTTGTCGCGCACCGGCTGCGAGATCGAGAACTCCGGCCCCGGAATGCGCTGCTCCAGCATGCGCTGCAGGTCGCTTACCAGCTGCCGCTTGTCCACGCCCTTCGGCCATTCCTTCTCTGGTTTCAGCGCCACCAGCGCCTCGATCTGGTTGGCGCCCTTGGCGTCGGAGCCGTCCTCCGGACGCCCCAGCTTGGCCACTACCGTCGATACCTGCGGGAAGGTGCCGACCAGCCCACGGATGCGCCGCGACTGCTGCTGCGCCTCGGCCAGGCTGGTGCTCGGGTCGAGCGTGGCGGTCAGCCAGATCGATCCTTCGTCCAGCTCGGGCAGGAACTCCGAACCCAGCCGGGTGCCCAGTGCCAGCGTGCCGACCAGCAGCGCAACCGCGGTCAGTACCACTGCACGCGGGCGGGCCAGCGCCCGCTCCAGGATCGGCTTGTACCAGCCGCTCAGGCGGTCCATCAGTGGATTGCCATCACGCATGCGGTCGCGCCGCAACCACCAGTAGCAGAACAGCGGCACTACGGTCAGCGCCAGGATCAACGCACCGATCAATGCCGAGGTCACCGAGTACGCCATCGGCGCGAACATGCGGCCTTCCTGGCGCTGCAGGGTGAAGATCGGGATGTGCGCGGCGATGATGATCAGCATCGAGAAGAACGTCGGCCGCCCCACTTCGGAGGCTGCCGAGAGGACGGTCGAGAAGCGCGTTTTCCTGTCAGCGTTCGGCGGCAGCTTCGACAGCCGCGAAACGATGTGCTCGGTCACGATCACCGCGCCATCGATGATGATGCCGAAGTCCATCGCTCCCAGCGAAAGCAGGTTGGCCGGTACGCCCCACAGGTGCAGCCCGAGGAAGGTCGACAGCAGTGCCAGCGGCATCATCGCCGCCACGATCAGCGCCGCGCGGGCGTTGTACAGGAACAGCCACAGCACCAGGAACACCAGCACGGCGCCTTCCAGCAGGTTGCGGAAGACGGTTTTCAGCGTGGTCGAGACCAGCCATGAGCGGTCGTAGAACGGCTCGATGCTGACCCCGGCCGGCAGCTGGTTGGCCTCGATCTCGGCGATGCGCGCATGCAGGGCGTCGAGTACGTCGGACGGGTTCTCGCCCTTGCGCATCAGCACCATGCCGAACACCGCATCGTCATTGTCGTCGTGGCCGACCAGGCCCTGCCGGGGCAGGCCGGTATCGGCGATACCGGCAAGGTCGCGCACCAGGATTGGCGTGCCACCGCGCTGCGCCACCACCACGTTGCCAATGTCGGCCGGCGAACGCATCAGGCCCACACCACGGATCAGGAACTGCTGCTGGCCGCGTTCCACATAGCCGCCGCCCGCGTTCGAACTCCCCTTCTCCAGCGCCTCGGCGAACTCACCGAGGCTGATGCCGCGGTCACGCAGCTTGTCCAGGTCCGGCTTGACCTGGAAGGTGCGCGCAAAGCCACCGAAGCTGATCACATCGGCCACTCCAGGAACGGTGCGCAGGCTACGCTCCATCGTCCATTCCTGCACGGTGCGCAGCTGGGTCGGGGTCAGGTGCGGGCCTTTCAGCACATAGCGGTAGATCTCGCCCACCGCCGAGCTCATCGCCTCCAGCTCCGGGGTCACCCCTTCCGGCAGCTCCACGCCCTGCAGGCGCTCCAGCACCTGCTGGCGTGCGAAGTAGTCATCGGCCTTGTCGTCGAAGGTCAGGATGATCATCGACAGGCCGAACTGCGTATGCGAGAACACCCGCACCGAATGCGGAATGCCGGACAGCGCCACTTCCAGCGGCATCGTCACCTCACGCTCCACCTCTTCGGCGGCACGGCCCGGGTGCAGCGACACCACCGTCACCTGGGTGTCGGACACATCCGGGAAGGCTTCCACCGGCAGCACGCGGAACGCGGCGATGCCAGCGCCGATGAACAGCAGCAACGCCAGCATCACCATCAGCGGCTGGCGCAGGCAATAGGCAATCAGGCGATCGATCATGGGGCGGCGCGCCCCGTGCCGGTGCTGACGGCTGCCGGCGCGCTGTCCACCAGCTGTTGCAGCAGCAGGCCACCCTCGACGACCACTCTGCTGCCCCGCGCCAGGCCTTCACGCACCCACAGGCGGCCGTCACCCAGCTCCTCGGCGTGCACCGCGTGGCGCACGAAGCGGCCCTTGCCTTCCTCCACGAACACCACCTGCTTTCCGTCGATCAGCAACACCGCGGCGTCGGGCAGCGAGACACCGCCCTCGGACGGCAACGCCACCTGGGCGCGTACGTACTGCCCGGCCTTGAAGCCACGTGCGCGGTTGTCCAGCTCGGCACGCGCCTGCACCACGCGGCGCTCACTGTCGACGAAGTCATCCACGTGCTGCAGGGTCGCCTGCAGCGGCTGGCCATCGGCGCCGGGCACGCTCACCTGCATGCCGGCCTTCAACCGCCCTGCCAGGCTTTCAGGAACATCCAGCAGCAGCCACAGGCGGTCCGGATCGCCGATCACTGCCAATGGCTGCTCGCTGTCGGGACTGACCGACATGCCCGGGTTCATCCGCCGCTCCACCAGCACGCCATCGATGGGGGCGCGCAGCGGCAGGCGCTGGTCCACGCGCTGGCCATTGCCATAGGCCCGGGCGAA
Organism: Stenotrophomonas maltophilia group sp. Smal12; assembly: GCF_037079935.1. NCBI lineage: Bacteria > Pseudomonadati > Pseudomonadota > Gammaproteobacteria > Lysobacterales > Lysobacteraceae > Stenotrophomonas > Stenotrophomonas maltophilia group sp. Smal12. Next base: position 29,586 of record NZ_JBAWUK010000004.1, read on the forward strand.
TGCATTCGCGCGCGCATGATCGGCCTGGCTGCCCGCGAAGTTGGCCTCGGCCTCGTCCAGTTCACGGCCCGACGCCACACCCGCGGCATGCAGCTCGCGGGTACGGTCCAGTTCCCGGCGGGCCCGCTGCAGCTCGGCGCGGCCACGCACGCTGTGGGCCTGGGCCTGGCCGAACTCGGGCGAGGTGATCCAGGCAATCACCTGGCCGGCCTTCACTTTCTGCCCCGGCTGCGCCTCGATGCGCGCCACCTGACCCGGCAACGGCGTGCGCAGTGCACTGGAGCGTGTCTCGTCCCAGACCACCCGGCCCGGCAGCTGCAGGCTGGCGCTTGCGCCGGCGGTCACCGCCTCGCTGCGCAGCACGTCCAGCTGGCGGCTGCCGGCTGGAAACTGGACCTGGCCGGCACTGACCTGCGGCGCGTCCTCGGTATACGACGCCGGCTCGCGGCCGCAGCCGCCCAGCAGGGCCAGCGCCAGCAAGGCCGGCAGCACGGCATGTCGCGCCTGCGGGCGACAAACGACGATGAACTTCATCGAGACTCTCCTTCAGCAACGGATGTGGCCGCTTCCCAGCGCGCCAGGGCAATGGCATGGTTGACGCGTGCTTCGATCAGTGCGCCCTCGAAGTCGCGCCAGCTACGGCGCGCATCCAGCAGGTCGGTCAGGCTGGCGGCGCCGCGCCGGTAGGCCAGTTCGATGCCCTGCACCGCCTTGCGCGCGGCGTCGGACTGCAGTCCTTCGTAGTCGCTGCGGCGCTGCGCGGCGGACTGCACGCTGGCCTGCAGCAGGTCAAGTTCGGCGCGCGCTTCGCGCTGCAGCACCTGCAGTTCCAGCGCGGCACTATCACGGTCGGCCTCGGCACGCTGCATCGTGCCGCGTGCACGTGACGGGCCGCCGAGCGGGATGGTCAACGACACGCCCCAGGTCACACCGCTGATGTCGGTCGGCTCGCGTTCGGCTTCCACGCCCAACTGGATGTCGCGATAGCGCTCGCTGCGCGCCAGTGCCACACCGGCATCCGCCGCGGCCAGGCGCGAACGCGCCGCACGCAGATCGGCACGCTGCTGCGGATCGAACGCGCCCGTTGCGTCAACAGCTGCGGGGTCGGGCCAGGGCTCATCAGCGCTCAGGTCACCGCTGTCGTCACGGCCGAGCAGCAGCCCCAGCGCATGCCGTGCATCGCGCAGATCCAGGGCCGCCTCGCGCGCCGCGTCGGCTACGGCGAGATCGTCCACCGCCAGCCGCGCGCGATCCACCGGTGCCATCGCCCCTGTCGCGACCTGCTTGTCCGCCGCCGCCATCTGCTCGGCCGAACTCTGGCGGTTGGCGTCGGCGATCTGCGCCCGCTCCTGCGCGCCCTTCAGGCCGAAATAGGTTTCATGCAGCGCCACTTGCTGGCGGCGCCGGGTATCGAGCATCTCCAGACGGGCCACTTCCAGCAGCGCATCGGCCTGGCGAATGCGCAGGGCGCGCTTGCCACCGCGTTCCCAGGTCCAGCCCAGGCCCACGGTGCTGTCCATCCGCTTGTCCTGCCAGCGGCCCGGGCCGACGCCGTGCCTGGGGCTGAGCTTGCTGGTGCCGATCGACAGCTCGGTCGCTGGACGCAGCGCCGCCGTCTGCGCGTCGCCCTGCACGCCACGCAGCGCCAGTGCCGCCACACGCAGGTCCGGGTTGTGTGCTTCCATGGCGCGCTGCGCCTCCTGCAGGGACAGTGCCGACGCCGCAGGTGCGCACAGGAGGGCGGCCAACACAGCCGCAAGGCAAGGGGAGAAATTCATGCGCGTCACGGTAAGGTGACGCACTTGCGCCAATCTTGCCCCAACCTTGCACGAAGCTTGCAATGCGAATCCTGCTGATCGAAGACGACGCCGCCCTGGCCGATGGACTGATCCGTGCCCTGCAGGGCGCGGGTCATCTGTGCGACCACCTCTCGCGCGGGCTGCATGCACCCGCTGCACTGGCCAGCGCGCCATATGACGTGATGGTGCTCGACCTTTCATTGCCCGACGTCGATGGTCTGGACCTGCTCTCGCGCCTGCGCAACGACGGCGCCACCCTGCCGGTGCTGATCCTGACCGCACGCGATGGTGTGGAGGACCGCATCCTCGGCCTCGACCGCGGTGGCGACGATTACCTGGCCAAGCCGTTCGCACTCGGTGAGCTGGAAGCCCGCCTGCGTGCACTGTCGCGCCGCCGCAGCGATGCACCGGCTCAGAAGCGATTGGGCCGGTTGTGCTTCGACAGCATCCGCAATGAAGTGCAGGTTGAAGGCCAGCGCATCGAGTTGACCGCGCGCGAGCTGTCGCTGGTCGAGGCACTGATGCAACATCCCGGTCGCACCGTCACCAAGCAGCGCTTGTTCGATGCGCTGTACAGCTGGGACCACGAGGCCAACCTGTCGGTGATCGAGGTGCATGTCAGCCGCCTGCGCCGCAAGCTGGAACAGGCGCGCGCCGGCGTCGGCATCCGCATGCTGCGTGGACTTGGATACCGGCTGGAGGCCGGGCGTGACTGAGCGCGTGCACAGCCTGCGTGGCCTGCTGCTGCGCCGCCTGTGGCTGCCACTGCTGGTGCTGCTGCTGTGCAGCGCAGTCGGTTCATTCGCGCTGGCCCGGTTCTATGCCGGCCAGGTCTATGACCGCTGGCTGCTGGACTCGGCGATGTCGTTGTCCGAGCTGGTGAAGGTGCAGGACGGGCGTGCCTCGATCGAGATCACGCCTGCGGTGTCGCGCATGTTCACCTGGGACACCGCTGACGAAGTGCATGGCGAAGTGGTCGACGCCGCGGGCGGGCGCCTGTATGGCGACCTGCCCGAAGCGCTGCCCCGCCCCGCGATCGCTGCCGGCAGCAACGATGCCGTCTACTACGACGCGCGCCTGCGTGGGCAGCCGGTGCGCATGGTCGAAGTCGTGGTCAGCGCCGGGCCGGGCCACGATATCCGCCTGCGCGTGGCCGAGACGCTGCGCAAGCGCCACCGCCTGGAGCGCAAGCTGCTGCTGACCAGCATTCCGTTCCAGGCCGCGATCCTCGCCCTCGCGGCCTGGCTGGCCTGGTCCGGGACCGGCGCGGCTGCACGCCACGCCAACCAGGTGGCACGGCGGTTGGCCAGCCCACGCCCCGACCCGCTGGCGCCACTGGAGCCGGCGCAGGAGGCGCCGCGCGAACTGTGGCCGGCGGTGGAGGCCTACAACGCCCTGCTGCAGCGACTGGACGCCATGCAAGCCGCGCAACGGCGCTTCGTCAGCAACGCCGCGCACCAGCTGCGCACGCCGCTTGCTGCGATGCAGGTGGAGCTGGAGAGTTCATTGCGGCAACAGGATCCGCAGACCCAGCAGCTCGCGCTGTCCGGCACGCTGGCTGGGTTGGCGCGGCTGCAGCACCTGGTCAACCAACTGCTGATGCTCAGCCGCTCGGAAGATCCACAGGGCAGCGCACTGCCGCTGCAGCCGCCGGATCTGGCCGCGCTGGCGCGGGGCGTGGTCGAGCGCTACGCCGACCGTGCGTTGGCTGCAGGCGTGGACCTGGGATACGACGGACCCGACGACGGCGTGCATATACAGGGCGATCCGCAGCTGCTGCGCGAGGCGCTGGGTAACCTGCTGGACAACGCGCTGCGCTACGGCGCGGCGCCCGGTGTGATCACCCTGGGCGTTCGGCAGGAAACCGACGGCGTGCAGGTCTGGGTGGACGATGACGGCGCCGGCATCGCCGAAGCCGAACGCGCGCGCGTCACAGAACGCTTCTACCGGGCCAGCAGCGAGGGGGACGGCTGCGGGCTGGGGCTGGCGATCGTGGCCGAGATCGCGCAACGGCATGGTGCGATGTTGAAGATCGAAACGGCGCCGCTCGGTGGCGCGCGCGTGGGGCTGCGGTTCCGCTGAGCGTTGTTGAATTGCCCTTGTAGAGCCGAGCCCATGCTCGGCTGCTCCTGGCACGATGCCTGAGCCGAGCGTGGGCTCGGCTCTACAGGTTCCTGGTCACCCGTGAAGCGTGCCAACCAAGGTCGGCACCTACCAATCGTCACTGGCTCATCGAATACGGCGCCTGCGCGCCCTGCCCCGGCCAGTCCTTGTTCGGCTCGGCCTGCATGCTGAAGCGCAGTTCGCCGCCGGCCAGGATCTCGTCGTGGCGCAGGAAGGTACGCTGCAGCGGCTTGCCGTTCAACGTCACGCTGCCCACGTACGTGTGCGCGTCATCCAGCCCCTCGGCCACGATGGTGAACGTCTTGCCGTTGGGCAGGCGCATCGCGGTCTTCGGCAGGAACGGACGGCCAAGGATGTACTCGCCCGAGCCCGGGGCCACTGGATAGAAGCCCAGCGCGGTGAACACGTACCACGCCGACATCTGGCCGACATCATCGTTGCCGGCCAGGCCATCCGGGCGGTCGGCGTACTGGGTATCCATGATCTGCTTCAGGCGCGCCTGCGTGCGCCACGGCTGGCCGGCATACGAATACAGGTAGGCCACGTGGTGGCTGGGCTCATTGCCGTGGGCATACCAGCCGATCAGGCCGGTGATGTCTTCCATGTGCTCGAAGATCGACGGATCCACCTTGGCGTTGAACACCTCGTCCAGGCGCGCGAGCAGCTTGTCGCTGCCACCGTGCGCGGCCGCCAACCCGGCGACGTCCTGCGGCACGTACCACGAATACTGCCATGCGTTGCCCTCGGTATAGTCGGTGCCGTAGCCGCTGGCGCTGGGGTCGAAGGGCGTGCGGAAACTGCCGTCGCGCTTGCGTGCGCGCATGAAGCCGGTGTCCTTGTCGAAGGCATTGCGCCAGTTGCCTGCGCGCTTGTCGAAGGTCGCCGCGATATCGGCCTTGCCCATGGCCTGCGCCATGCGTGCGATGGTCCAGTCGTCGAAGGCGTATTCCAGCGTCTTGCTGGCTGCTTCGCCCTCCTCGTCGATCGGCACGTAGCCCAGCTCGCGGTACTGCGCGATGCCGTCATAGGGACCGTAATTGGCGGTCTCGACCATTGCCTTCAGCGCCTTGTCGGCGTCGAAGCCACGAATGCCCTTCACGTAGACATCGGCGATCACCGGCACGGCGTGGTAGCCGATCATGCACCAGTCTTCCAGGCCATGGAACGACCATACCGGCAGCATGCCGTACGGGCTGTGCTCATGGTGGGCAAGCATGGAATTGACGAAGTCGCTGTTGCGCTTCTCCGGCTGCACCAGCGTCAGCAACGGGTGCAGCGCACGGTAGGTGTCCCACAGCGAGAACGTGGAATAGTTCGTGTAGCCCTCGGCCTTGTGCACGGCATTGTCCGGCCCGCGGTACTGGCCATCGGCATCCATGAACAGCGTCGGCCCCAGCAGGGTGTGGTACAGCGCGGTATAGGCACTGCGCCGCGCATGCTCGGGGGCGTCGATATCGAGTACCGACAGCGCCTGCGTCCACTCCTGCTTTGCCTGCGCACGCACGCGGTCGAAATCGAAGTCGGCCACTTCGGCGTCGAGGTTGGCGATGGCGCCGGCTTCACTGACCGGCGAGATCGCCACCTTCACCACCAGCGGTGCATCCAGCTTGCCGAATGCGAACGTGCCGACCAGCTGTCGGCCCTCGATCTGGGCGCGCTGCGCGGGATCCTTCTCACCCGGCGGCGGGAAGCCCTTGTAGACGATGTCCTGCTCGGTGTTGTGCAGCTCGTGCCCGGCCAGCGGGCGCGAGAAACGCATCGCGAAATACAGCTGGCGGCCCGGCGCCCAGCCGCGGGTTTCGCGGAAGCCCGTGACCGTGCCGTCGGCGCGCACCCGTACCCGCGACCACAGCACCTTGCCCGGGTAGTCGTACATGCTGGTACGCATGTCCAGCAGCACCTTGGCGTCGGTACCCTTGGGGAAGGCATAGCGATGCACGCCCACGCGGGTACTGGTGGTCAGCTCGGCACGCACCCTGTAGTCGTCCAGGGTGACCGCGTAGTAGCCCGGCTCGGCCTTCTCGTCAGCGTGGCGGAACCGCGAGGCATAGCCGCTGCCCGGCTTCTCCGGATCGCCACGCTCCAGGCCGGGAGTGCCGGTGAACGGCATCAGCAGGATGTCGCCCAGGTCCGAATGACCGGTGCCGGAAAAATGCGTATGCGAGAAACCGACGATGCTGCTGTCGTCGTAACGGTAGCCCGCCGCCCAGCCATAGGCCTTCTCGCGCGGCTGGATGCGCGTGTCCGGGCTGAGCTGGACCATGCCGAACGGCACCGTGGCGCCGGGATAGGTGTGGCCCTCGCCACCGGTTCCGATGAAGGGATCGACGGCGGCGTAGGCGCGTTCGGCGGCGGATTTCGACGGGACCGCCAGCGCCGCCCCGGAGGCAAGCACGGCGGTCGCGGCGAAAGCGATCAGGAGACGACGGTCCAGCGTGGGCATCGGCGTTTGGATCGATTCAAGATGTTGACCGGATGCTAGCACCGGGCTTCAGGTGCCGCATGTTGCGGCGCAACTGAATGGATCTAAAGGCGACAAAAGCTGTCCGATTTCCTATGCAACTAATTGCATGGTTCGATGCCGTGGCGCTCACCACACTGTCGCCAAAGCCGAAAAGCGGGGCGAAAAAGGTGCCCTGCGGCATTCCCGGTCGCAATGCGACCGCTATTGCACTTTGCACCAGCCGGGCCGGAAAGTGCGCCGGAATCACTTCATCCTCACGCCATCACAGCGTTTCATTCACGCCAACGAAGTGATGCGGCCCGTTTCCCGAAGTTTGATACCCCGTAGGAGTACCGCCATGAAGATCGCAGTTCGTCGTTCCCTTGCCATGGCCATAGCCACCGGCATCACCCTCGCATCCACCGCCCAGGCCGGAACTCTGGGCCCTGGCCAGTCGGCCACAGTGAATGCTGGGGATGCCCCGGAGTCCTGGTCACTCGACGGCGCACAGCTGACAGGCAATCCAGGAGCACGCCTCCTGGACATCGATGCCCGAGGGACATCCAGCGTCACGGCGAACAGCGTGTCCATTGATGGGCGGATCAATCTGAACAACAGCTCACTCTCGTTGAGCGACAGCACCGTCCGGAACACCGCCGGCCGTGCCCTGAGTCTGATTACCTCCGGTGGCACTTCCGGCAGCTCCGTCGCAGTCGTCGAACGCACCACACTGGTAGGTGCCGGCATCGGTGGTAGTGCTACGCAGGGTGCCGATCTGACGCTGGACGCAAGCCGACTCGAAGGCGTGTTCAACTCCAACGGCGCTTTTGACCGCGGTATTGGATTCCTGTTGGCCGACCCGGCCCACCTGCTTGCCCGGAATGGAAGCACCATCATTGGTGATGATTCGGGCATCAATGCGAACTTTCAAATGGCCGCACCAGGTGATAGAGCCAATGTTGAGATAGACGCTTCGCGTGTTGAAGGCCGCAGCGGCGCAGGCATTCATGTTGTGCGCTTTGGTAGCAGGCCTTCTGTCCTGGCGACGTTCAATTTCCGCAACGGCAGCCAGCTGGTCGGTGGCAGCGGCACCGCGCTTCTGGTCGAGGATGCAGACGCAGAGATCGACCTGAACCTCGATGCCTCGAGCGCGACCGGTGGCATCGTTAACGCTGCCGGGGGCACTGTGAACGTCGCACTCTCGAACGGCGCCAGCATCACCGGCGCGATGACCGACGTCACTCGCGTGTCACTGGACTCTGCCACCTGGAACATGACCGGAAACTCCACGGTCGGTGCGCTAAGCCTCGGCAACGGCACCGTGTCCCTCGGCGACGGCTCCGCCTTCCACACCCTGAACGTAGCCGGCAACTTCAGCGGCGCCGATGGCACGATCATCTTCAACACCGTATTGGCCGGCGACAACGCCGCCACCGACAAGCTGATCATTGGCGGTGACACCAGCGGCACTGCCAATGTGCGCGTCAACAACGTCGGCGGTGCCGGTGCTCAGACGGACAAGGGCATCGAACTGATGCAAGTGGGCGGCACCTCCAACGGCCAGTTCAACCTCTCCGGCCGCGCAGTGGGCGGTCAGTACGAGTACTTCCTGCACAAGGGTACCGGCGCTGATGGCAACTGGTACCTGCGTTCCCAGCTGCCGACGGTTCCTGACCCCTGCGAGCCCAACCCCGGCTTGCCGCAATGCCCGCCGGTCGACCCTGTGGATCCCGTGGATCCCGTGGATCCCGTGGATCCGGTCGATCCGGAACCGGTGCTGCGCCCCGAACCCGGCGCCTACCTGGCCAACCTGCAGGCCGCGCAGACGATGTTCCGCCTGGGCTACCACGACCGCAACGCCGGCCAGAACTCCGGCCGCGCCTGGGCCCGCGTGGATGGCTCGCGTAACGGCTTCGATGCCGTCAGCCGCCAGCTCGACATCCGTGGCAACAGCCAGGCACTGACCGTCGGTGCTGATCTGTGGCGTCACGATTCGGGCAGCAGCGTGGGCGTGATGCTGTCCACCGGCAACGCCACCAGCACCTCCACCAACGCGCTGACCGGCTACTACGCCCGCGGCAAGGTGAAGGGCGAAGCGCTGGGCATCTACGGCACCTGGCGCGGCGGCAACGGTGCCGACCCGTATGCAGGCTTCTATGTGGACGGCTCGGTGCAGCGCGCGCAGTTCCGCAATCGCGTGGAAGGCATCGGCCTGGACGCGGAACGCTACGACAGCCGTGCCTGGCAGGGTGCGGTGGAAACCGGCTACGCGTTCCGTGTAGGCGGTGCCAGCAACGGCGGCATCTACCTGGAGCCGCAGCTGCAGGTGGGCTACAGCCGCTGGGACAGCAACCGCCACACCGAGGCCAACGGCACGGTGGTGAGCACCGAGAATGCCAATGGCCTGTTCGGCCGCGCGGGCCTGCGCCTGTCCGGCGTGACCCGCTGGGGCAACGGGACCGCCGAGGTGCAGCCGTACCTGACCGCCAACTGGCTGCACACCCGCGCCGAATCGCAGATCCGCATGGATGACGAGATCGCCGATGCACGCGTGCCGCGCAGCCGTGGCGAGTTCAGCGGCGGCGCATCGGTGAAGTTTGCCAACGGCGTCGGTGCCTGGGGCGGCCTGTCGCTGCAGCGGGCCAGCGGCTATCACCAGACCAGTGCGCAGGTGGGTGTCAGTTACAGCTGGTAAGCCTTGCGCATGAGAGGCAGCCAGGCTGGCGCCTCCCAGAAAATCCACATAGCCTTTCGTGAGCCGCTCGGATTGAGGCTCGCAGGAGACCTTTCATGAAGATCGTTGTTCGTCATTCCCTTGCCATGGCCATAGCCACCGGCATCACCCTCGCATCGACCGCCCAGGCCGGAACTCTGGGCCCCGGCCAGTCGGCCACTGTGAATGCTGGCGACCCTGTTGAGAGCTGGACGGCCCAGGACGCCACGCTGACGTTCAACACCGGCAGCGCCGCCACATCCGTAGGCATCAGTGAGGGGTCCACGCTCGCCATGACGGGGGCAGCAGTCATCGCCAGCCAGTCGTTTGCCGCCGTCCAGATCGCCTCCTCCAGCGCGACGATCACCGGCACCCGGATACAGAACAGCCGCGCTGCGGGATTGGCTGTAACCAATGGCTTCTCTGGTGGCGCTGCAGGCACTGCAACTGTCACTGGTTCGAGCATCGTCGGCCAAGGAATAGGAAGCTATGTTCAGGGTGGCGTGCTGGCGCTGAGCAACACAACGATTGATGGAACCGGCATCGGAGCCGGCCTCCTTCCACCCGAAATCTCGTCCGGTCTGGCAGTCTTCTCCAATTCAAATGTCAGCATCACCAACGGTTCTTCCGTCACGGGCGATGAAAACGGCATCGTTGTGAAGGACATTGGGGGAACCCCCACCAGTCCGATCAGTGACAACGTCCTCACCATCGACAAGTCACGCGTCTCCGGCCGAAATGGCTCGGGCATCGTGGTCAGCGGCGCCGGGTCGATCGCTCCTACCACGATCAACATTCTCAACGGCAGCGCCGTCAGCGGCGGCAATGGCGTGATTGCTGAAGCCGTCGATGGCGGCACTCTGAATCTGAACGCCGGCGCGTCGCAACTGCAGGGTACGCTTCGTGCCGACGCCACCTCGCAGCTGCACGCCAAGCTGTCCAATGGCGCCGTGTTGAACGGTGTCATGACGAATGTCACCAGCGCCACATTGGACTCTGCCACCTGGAACATGACCGGAAACTCCACGGTTGGTGCACTAAGCCTCGGTAACGGCACCGTGTCCCTCGGCGACGGCTCCGCCTTCCACACCCTGAACGTAGCCGGCAACTTCAGCGGCGCCGATGGCACGATCATCTTCAACACCGTACTGGCCGGCGACAATGCCGCCACCGACAAGCTGATCATCGGCGGTGACACCAGCGGCACTGCCAATGTGCGCGTCAACAACGTCGGCGGTGCCGGTGCTCAGACCGACAAGGGCATCGAACTGATCCAAGTGGGTGGCACCTCCAACGGCCAGTTCAACCTCTCCGGCCGCGCAGTGGGCGGTCAGTACGAGTACTTCCTGCACAAGGGCACTGGCGTCGACGGCAACTGGTACCTGCGTTCCCAGCTGCCGACGGTTCCTGACCCCTGCGAGGCCAACCCCGGCTTGCCGCAATGCCCGCCGGTCGACCCTGTGGATCCCGTGGATCCGGTCAATCCGGAACCGGTGCTGCGCCCCGAACCCGGCGCCTATCTGGCCAACCTGCAGGCCGCGCAGACGATGTTCCGCCTGGGCTACCACGACCGCAACGCGGGCCAGAACTCCGGCCGCGCCTGGGCCCGCGTGGATGGCTCGCGTAACGGCTTCGATGCCGTCAGCCGCCAGCTCGACATCCGTGGCAACAGCCAGGCACTGACCGTCGGTGCTGATCTGTGGCGTCACGATTCGGGCAGCAGCGTGGGCGTGATGCTGTCCACCGGCAACGCCAGCAGCACCTCCACCAATGAACTGACCGGCTACTACGCCCGCGGCAAGGTAAAGGGCGACGCGCTGGGCCTCTACGGCACCTGGCGCGGCGGCAACGGTGCCGACCCCTATGCAGGCTTCTACGTGGATGGCTCGGTGCAGCGTGCGCAGTTCCGCAATCGCGTGGAAGGCATCGGCCTGGACGCGGAACGCTACGACAGCCGTGCCTGGCAGGGTGCGGTGGAAACCGGCTACGCGTTCCGTGTAGGCGGTGCCAGCAACGGCGGCATCTACCTGGAGCCGCAGCTGCAGGTGGGCTACAGCCGCTGGGACAGCAACCGCCACACCGAGGCCAACGGCACGGTGGTGAGCACCGAGAATGCCAATGGCCTGTTCGGCCGCGCGGGCCTGCGCCTGTCCGGTGTAACCCGCCCGGGCAACGGCGCGGCGGAAGTGCAGCCGTACCTGACCGCCAACTGGCTGCACACCCGCGCCGAATCGCAGATCCGCATGGATGACGAGATCGCCGATGCACGCGTGCCGCGCAGCCGTGGCGAGTTCAGCGGCGGCGCATCGGTGAAGTTTGCCAACGGCGTCGGTGCCTGGGGCGGGATGTCGCTGCAGAAGGCCAGCGGCTATCACCAGACCAGTGCGCAGGTGGGTGTCAGTTACAGCTGGTAAAGCCTTGCGCATGGGAGGCGGCCAGGCTGGCGCCTCCCAGCCAATCCACATGAACTTTCGTAGGCCGCTGGGACGGAGGGTCGAAGGAGACTTTCCATGAAGATCGCTGTTCGCCGTTTCCTCGCACTGGCTGTGACCAGCTATCTTGCCATGGCAGCTCCGCTGCATGCCGGATCGCTGAACCCTGGGCAGTCCGCAACCGTGCAACCGGGAGACTTGCCAGAGGCGTGGTTACTCATCAATGCCCGGCTGATCGTCAATCCCGGCGGAAAGACACTCGGCATCGACGCACATGCCCAGTCCACGGCGACGCTTTCAGGTGCCGAGGTGTCTGCATCAGCAGTAAACTCCACCGCAATCCGCGTCGCAAACAGCGTACTCACGCTCACCCAGTCGACGGTAAACAACACGGGTGGACGCGGCGTGGAGCTTACCTACGCCAGCTCGCAGGGACGTCCAAACCCCGTAGCCAACATCAGCAACAGCCAGATCACCGGCCAAGGGGCCGGCATCAGCGTGATAGGCGAAACATTCAGGCGGCGCGCTGTGCTGAATCTGGACCGTACGCAAGTCATCGGCCAGCTGGTCAGCACTGCAGATCCGGCACTGGCCGGCAACGGCATCGTCGCTTTCGAGGGCTCAGACATTCACGTGGGCAACGGAAGCGTGGTAACTGGCGCACAGAACGGCATCTACGCCGTAGGAAGTTCCACCAGCCCCATCGCCTCCACGGTGGTCATCGACGCCTCCAGGGTGGAAGGCAACGCAGGTGCCGCACTGATTGTCCCCGCACCCACATTGGCGCGCATCCCAGACTCCGACGTCCGCTTCACCGCCCGCAACGGCGCGCAGCTGATCGGCAGCAACGGCAACCTGCTGGAAGTCACTGCGGCCGCTGCCACCGTTGGCTTCACCGTCGACGACTCCAACCTCTCCGGCAACATCATCAACACCGCTGGCAGCATCGTCGATGTCGGCCTGACCAATAACGCCTCGCTGCGTGGTGCCACCGAGAACATCACGTCGATGGCGGTGGACAATGCCCGTTGGCAGCTCACCGGCAGCAGCAGCACCGGCTCGGTGTCGCTGGGCAGCGGCGGCGAGATCGCGCTCGGCGACGGCTCCGCCTTCCACAGCCTCAACGTGGCCGGCAACTTCAGCGGCGCCGGTGGCACGATCATCTTCAACACCGTGTTGGCCGGCGACAGTGCCGCCACCGACAAGCTGATCATCGGCGGTGACACCAGCGGTACGGCCAACGTGCGCGTCAACAATGTCGGCGGCGCAGGTGCGCAGACCGACAAGGGCATCGAACTGATCCAGATCGGTGGCACCTCCAACGGCCGGTTCAACCTCTCCGGCCGCGCGGTGGGCGGTCAGTACGAGTACTTCCTGCACAAGGGCACCGGCACCGATGGCAACTGGTACCTGCGTTCGCAGCTGCCGACCGTGCCTGACCCGTGCGTGGCGAACCCCGACTTGCCGGAATGCCGGCCAGTCGATCCGGTCGATCCAGTAGATCCCGTGGATCCCGTCGATCCCGTCGATCCCGTCGATCCCGTGGGTCCGGTCGATCCGGAACCGGTGCTGCGCCCCGAGCCAGGCGCCTACCTGGCCAACCTGCAGGCGGCGCAGAGCATGTTCCGCGTCGGCTACCACGATCGCCACGCCGGCCAGAATGCCGGCCGCACCTGGGCACGCGTGGACGGCTCGCGTAACGGCTTCGATGCCGTCAGCCGCCAGCTCGACATCCGTGGCAACAGCCAGGCACTGACCGTCGGTGCTGATCTGTGGCGTCACGATTCGGGCAGCAGCGTGGGCGTGATGCTGTCCAGCGGCAACGCCAGCAGCACCTCGACAAATGAACTGACCGGCTACTACGCCCGCGGCAAGGTGAAGGGCGAGGCGCTGGGCCTCTACGGCACCTGGCGTGGCGGCAACGGTGTCGACCCGTATGCAGGCTTCTACGTGGATGGCTCGGTGCAGCGTGCGCAGTTCCGCAATCGCGTGGAAGGCATCGGCCTGGACGCGGAACGCTACGACAGCCGTGCCTGGCAGGGTGCGGTGGAAACCGGCTACGCGTTCCGTGTGGGCGGTGCCAGCAACGGCGGCATCTACCTGGAGCCGCAGCTGCAGATGGGCTACAGCCGCTGGGACAGCAACCGCCACACCGAGGCCAACGGCACGGTGGTGAGCACCGAGAATGCCAATGGCCTGTTCGGCCGCGCGGGCCTGCGCCTGTCCGGCGTAACCCGCCCGGGCAACGGCGCGGCGGAAGTGCAGCCGTACCTGACCGCCAACTGGCTGCACACCCGCGCCGAATCGCAGATCCGCATGGATGACGAGATCGCCGATGCACGCGTGCCGCGCAGTCGTGGCGAGTTCAGCGGCGGCGCATCGGTGAAGTTTGCCAACGGCGTCGGTGCCTGGGGCGGCCTGTCGCTGCAGCGGGCCAGCGGCTTTCACCAGACCAGTGCGCAGGTGGGTGTCAGTTACAGCTGGTAATCGGCCGCCTTCAGCCCGCGGTCGATTCGGTTGCGGGTTGATATCAAGGCGGAAGGTGTGACTGTCGGGCTGGGGTTCGCGGCCACGGCATGAAGGGCACGACAGGGATTGTCGTGCCCGACACTTGTTTGCCGGGATCTACAACGGTGAGTGATGTGACCTTTCGATTCTGCCCGTTCGGCAGACACCATCAATGAGCGTTTCACGTCGTGATGCGTACAGGATGGCGCTGCAGCGGACATCCCGCTGCCGGGATTGGAACCCCCGAAAAGAAGGACAGAGATAGCCCCTCGTATCTACGGCGGGCGCTGCGCGGCGGCCGCATGGCCCTCCGGCTTTTCTCGTAGCTCAGCCGAAGTTCCAACCTCGCACCGCCCGCCACCCTTGCGGTGGACCTCGCACCCAAGGAGTTTCCGCATGAAACACCCACGCCCGCTCAGCCCGGCCATGGAGTCGCTGTTCCAGCGCATCGAACACGCACTCAACAGCGCCGAAGGCATGGCCATCCTCATCGGCGAGCAATACGGCCCCGAGCCGAAACCTCCCGCGCCGATGGGCTACGACGCCAAGCAGATCGCCAATGCGATGGTCATGCTGAGCCAGCATGGGCGTTGCCTGCTGCAGAAGTTGCGCGCGGAAGCGGAAAAGGTGACCTATCACTAGACCGCAATGCAGCCAAGCCTGCTCGTCGCCGTGCGGGCCGCAGGCAGCGACTGCTGCCCTCAACCCGGCAACGCGCTCCGCAACGTGGCGAGGTCGGCGCTGTCGACCGGCCTCACCACCCGCGCCACTTCCTGGCCGTCATGCAGCAGCACCACTGTGGGCCACAGTTTTACCTTGAAAGCACGCCCCAGTGGCTTTCCCTTGCCATCTTCGATCTTCCAATGCACCAGATCATGGGCGTCCACAAACGCCTGGAGTGTGGGCTGCGCGCCCTGGCAATGGCCACACCAGGGTGCACCGAACTCGAGCAGCAGCCAGCCCGCCTGAGCTTCCACGTCCGCGCCGGCGGGCTCCGCCGCCGGGTAGTCACGCATGAACGGCATGGTCGTTACCCCGCCAAGGCCTTCTGGATGTCCTCCACCGGTGAATTGGTCAGATCCTTGGCAATATCGCCCAGCAGGCGCGCCTGGACCTCCTTGTGCAGCAGCGGGCGGATACGGCCCAGCGTGGTCGGGTCTGCCACCAGTACCAGGTGTGCATAGCGATTATTCAAGGCATCTTCGTTGAGCTGCTCAGCCACCTGCTTGGCGAACGTCGCTTCGTTGAGCTGAGAAATGGACATGTCCTTCGGCACCGCACCGGCCGGCCCCTGACCTGAGATACCCTGCTCGCTGATGTCCTGCAGGCGCAGTTCGCCTTCCTGCTTCAACGTCAGCTGATTTTCGTCGCCAACGTTGGTGAACACGCGGGCCGAACCACCATCGGCGACGATGATCAGCGTGCCTTCGGGAATGCGACGGGTCATGCGATGCTCCTTCTCGATTGCGTTCGGCACTACCGTAGACAGCACTGCGTGAGCGCTGCGGCCAGGGTTCGTTCAACGCGTGTCATCGCATGCGTTGCGGATGAACAGGCGCCATGGAACACAGCGTGCAGATCAGCACGCTTCTCCGCACGCTCACACCGATGCCGTTATCATGAACCGATGATCGACACGACCCACTACGTGACGGGCGCACCTGTTACGTGGGAAGCACTGCCGACCGGCGCTTCGCTTGCCACGATGGCTCCCGCCCTGCCCTTCCATCGCCTCGCGCTGGATCCCGGCGGATGACGCCCGCAGGCGCTCTGCCTGCATTCCCACGCTGACGTGACCGCTGGCCGCTGATTGCGCGGCTGCAGCGGTCTGTTTCCGCATGTCCACCGTTACGGCGGTACGTTGACGTGCGCGTGGCGTCGTGCCTGCGCACATTCTCCCTGCCCCCGATGCCCCTGCGCCACCTGCGTCTGCATCGCCGTTTCCGTTTCTCGGGACACATCACACCGTCTATCCCGCACTGTATTTACCAAACAAGGAGTCCCCATGCAGGACACCCCCGATGCACACGCCCACTTCGGCTGGTTCAAACGCCGCCGCCACCTGAAGGTCGATGAGATCACCGTCGTCGACAAGCCCATGCTCAAGCGCGCCGTCGGCGCGGCCGCACTCGGCAATGCCATGGAGTGGTTCGACTTCGGTGTCTACGGCTATCTGGCGGTCACCATCGGCCAGGTGTTCTTCCCCTCCAGCAATCCCACCGCGCAGGTGATCGCCGCGTTCGCTACCTTCACCGTGGCGTTCCTGGTGCGCCCCTTGGGCGGCCTGGTGTTCGGGCCGCTGGGTGATCGCTACGGCCGCCAGAAAGTGCTGGCGTTCACCATGATCCTGATGGCGCTGGGCACCTTTTCGATCGGCCTGATTCCCGCCTACGAGCGCATCGGCATCTGGGCGCCGGTGCTGTTGCTGCTGGCGCGCGTGGTGCAGGGCTTCTCCACCGGTGGCGAGTACGGCGGCGCGGCCACCTTCATCGCCGAGTATTCCACCGACCGCAACCGCGGCCTGATGGGCAGCTGGCTGGAGTTCGGCACGCTGGGCGGCTACATCGCCGGCGCCGGTACTGTCACCGCGCTGCACATGCTGCTGAGCAGCGAGCAGATGCTGGACTGGGGCTGGCGCATTCCGTTCCTGGTAGCCGGTCCGCTGGGCCTGCTCGGCCTGTACATGCGCATGAAACTGGAGGAAACCCCGGCTTTCCGCGCCTTCGCCGAGGAAGCCGAGAAGCGCGAGCACGATCGTCCCGGGCTGGGCGCGCTGTTCCAGGTGCACGGTCGCCAGCTGCTGGTATGTATGGGCCTGGTGCTGGTGTTCAACGTGACCGACTACATGCTGCTGACCTACATGCCCAGCTACCTCAGCGTCACCATGGGCTATGCCGAGAGCAAGGGCCTGCTGCTGATCATCATCGTGATGCTGGTGATGATGCCGCTGAACATCGTCGGCGGAGTGTTCAGTGACAAGCTGGGCCGCCGCCCGATGATCATCGGTGCCTGCATCGCACTGCTGGTGCTGGCGGTGCCGTGCCTGCTGCTGGTCGGCAGCGGCAACGACGGGCTGATCTTCCTCGGCCTGATGCTGCTGGGGCTGGCGCTGGTGTGCTTCACCAGCTCGATGCCGTCCACGCTGCCGGCACTGTTCTACACCCCGGTGCGCTACAGCGCGCTGTCGATCGCCTTCAATGTGTCGGTGTCGCTGTTCGGTGGCACCACGCCGCTGGTGACCGCGTGGCTGGTGGAGCGTACCGGCGACCCGCTGGTGCCGGCCTATTACCTGATGGGCGCGGCAGTGATCGGCCTGGTGACCATGCTGTTCGTGAAGGAGACCGCCGGCCTGCCGCTGCGCGGTTCACCGCCGGCCGTCGGCTGCAGGAAGGAAGCCGCTGCGCTGCTGCTGAGCGATGCACCGGTGACCGTGGACCGGACCCTGCCACCGCTGCCGGACGTTGCAGACCCCGAGCAGGTGAAGCCTGCGTTGTAGAGCAGAGCACGCGCTCGGCTGCCCTTCGGGGAATCAGCCGAGCATGGGCTCGGCTCTACAACGCACGCGCCCTCAATCGCGCGGACTGTTCAATTCCATCGCGCGCATCACGATGGGCTTGGCCCAGCCGGGCGTGTGCAGCAGGTCGGCTACCGCAATGGGGTACTGCAGTTCGCCTGCAGCCATGGCCAGTACCGGCAGCGGCACCACGCAGCCCTGCGCGTCGGCCGGTGCGCTGTTGTCGTAGACATGCAGCTCGGCCAGGTGTGGCAGCAGCTCCAGCAGGTTCGCGCGCGCGGAATCGAAACGCGCGCGGATCCTCTCCACCGGAATATCGTGGCCGCCAGCGGCCACCCGCGCCGCAACACGGGCGATGTGCAGCTCGACATCGGCCAGCCCACAGAACCAGATCGCCACCTGATGCCGTTCGCAGGCCTCACGCAGCAGGTGCGGAATGGTATTGCCGCCGAGTGTGGTCTCGAAGGCGAAGTCGGTGCCATCAGCCATGGCCTGGCGCAGGCGGCGGGTGCCTTCCTGCCATGCCTCCGCGTTGGCCTCCGGCAGCGGCCAGCCGGCGTCGACCAGGCGACGGGTGAACGAGTCCGGGTTGAACCAGCTCAGTCCTTCGGCGTCCAGCCAGGTGCCCAGCAGCGAACTCTTGCCGGCGCCATTGACGCCGGCCAGCGCCAGGATGCGTCCCATCGATCAGAGCGGACGGCCGAGGGTGACTTTGCGGCCGCGCCGGATCGGCTGGCCCAGTACCTTGCCCAGCCCTTCTCCGCGCTGCAGCCCGGCCAGGGTCTGGTCGAACTCGCTGCGCAGGCGCAGCAGTTCCTCGCTGCGCTCATCGGCATCGCCGCCGGCAGCCTTGGCCAGCAGCTCCTGGTAGGTGCGGATATCCACGATCACCGCTTCGGGGTGATTGTGGTTGGTGATGACCAGCGCCTGCTTTTCGCGCACGGTGCGCATCAGGCTCGGCCAGCCCCGGGTCTTCACCGACGAGGCCGGGGCCTTCTCGAGGCCAGGCAGATCCAGCGGCAGGGTCATCACACGGCTCCAGGCGGGGTGGATAAGCGACACTATACCCAATTTGGCCAAATTGGAGATAAATACCCTTTTACCCAGGCAGCCCGGTGTCCGGGGCGTCGGTCTGCAGCAGGCTGTCGCGCTCGCGCAGCGGGAAGCGGATCCAGGCATCCAGGCCTTGCGGGGCAAAGCGCAGCTCGCCGCTTCCGGCCAGTTCATAGGGCACCCGCTGCTCGATCAGGACCCGGCCCAGGCCACGTTGGCGTGGCATCTCCCACCCCGCCACCTCGGCATGGCGCTCGCACCAGTGCAGGCCCAGCCACGGCTGCCCATCCTGCACCTGCAGGTGCCAGCAGACATCGATCCGGCCGTCCTCGTGGGCCAGCGCGCCATACCGCAACGCATTGGTGGTCAGCTCATGGATGGCCAGCGACAGTACTTCGGCCGCCTTCGGTGGCAACAGCACATCCTCACCCTGCAGGTGATAGGCGGCGGCGGCCGGCGTCTGCGCCGCGATCTCCTCCTCGAGCATGCCGCGCAGGCAGACCCCTACATTGGCGCCACGGGTCAACAGGCTCTGCGTGCGCGCCAGTGACATCAGCCGCGCGCACAGGCGCTCGGCATACTCGTCCACGCTGCCGACCGATACGCGGGTCCGCCAGGCAATGGCATGGATCGTCGACATGATGTTGCGCACCCGATGCTGCAGTTCGGCCAGCAGCACCGACTGGCGCTCGGTGGCACGCTTGAGATCGTCGATGTCCACGGCGATCGCGAACACGCCACTCACCCCGCCATCGGCATCACGCAACGGTGCGGCGGCGACGCGTGTCCAGCGCGCGCGCCCGTCGTCATGGATGAACTGGAACTCCAGGCCCGGGACCATCGTCTCCCCCCGCAGGGCGCGGGCGATGGCGAAATCGTGGGGTTCGATGCGCGAGCCATCGGGATGCGTACCCTGCCACCGGTAATGGTTGGGGCGATCCGTGGAGGGCACCTTGCCGGCGGGAAGATAGGTCCGCATCTGGTCGTTGGACAGTTGCAGGTTGCCGTCGGCATCGACAATGCAGACACCCACCGGCAGCACCTTGAAGGCCAGCGCCAACCGGCGGTCGCTCTCACGGCGCTTCTGTTCCTCGCGTTCGCGGGCCGCCTGCGCGACGTGCGCCGCGGTCGTTTCGAACATGGTCACCAGTGCGCCGCGGTCGTTTCGAACATGGTCACCAGCACGCCGTTGATGCACCCGTCCTCGCCGCGGATAGGGCTGTAGGTGATGGTGAACCAGACATCCTCCAAGCGCCCCCGCCGCGCCAGCGGATAGAGCTTGTCCTCATAGGTGATGGTCTCGCCCTGCCACACACGCTGGTAGATCGGGCCGTTGATGTGCCAGACCTCGGGCCAGCACTCGCGCGTCGGTTGGCCCAGTCCGCCAGGATGCTTGTCAGCCAGGATCTCGGCATAGCCATCGTTGTAGAGCTGCACCAGCTGCTCGCCCCACAGCACAATCATCGGGAAGCCGTGCGCAAGCATCAGGTCGACGGTGGCGCGCAGGTGCGGCGGCCATTGCTCGATCGCACCCAATGGCGTGCCTGACCAGTCGTGCCGGGCAATGCGGGCGGCCATGCCGTCATGGCGCGCATGGGCCTGCAGCGACGGCGGCATGCCTGCCGGGCGCTCAACGGCCCGGAGGCCTTCGGTGCGGCGCGACATGCCGCGCAATCAGGCGATGCCCGCAGGGGCCTGCGGCGTCGCCACCAGTCCCGCCAGCTGCTGGACCAGGGCCTCGATGTGATAGGGCTTAGTGCAGCGGGGCGCATCCGCGAAGCGGCTGGGCAGGTTGTCATCGTAGCCAGAGGTCAGCATGAACGGCGTACCCACTTCGGCCAGCCGGTCGGCCAGCGGGTACACCTGTTCACCGCCCAGGTTGATGTCCAGCAGGGCCACGTCGATGGGGTTGTCATCCAGCAGCCGGCCGAGTGCCTGCAGGTCCCCGGCCGGCCCCACCACCTGCGCGCCCTTCAGCTCCAGGTAGTCCACCAGGAACATCGCGATGGCGAATTCATCTTCCGCCACCAGTACTCTCAACCCTTTCAGGCCTTCTGGTTTGTTGCCCGCTTCCAGCACGACCGGCGCTCCTCGATACACGCGGCCCACCTCCGCCGCAACGGTCGTAGGATGCGCGAACCGGGCTACAAGGGCGCGTGATGATCGATGAAGATCGCAGCCGCGGCGCATTCACTCCGGCATTGCAGCTTCCATGCCGAGCTGCGCTCGGAACGTGACGAGGATGGCCGTTTCCACGTGCACCGCGTGCTGCATGCCAGCGCCGAGCTGAGTGATGCGCAGTGGCAGCGGTTGCTGCAGGTGGTGGAGAAGACCCCGGTGACCCTGGTGATGCGCGAAGGTGCACGCATCACCAGTGAGCGCGGGGGTGCTGCGTAACCCCATCCACGCATGGCGTGGATCTACTGTAGAGCCAAGCCCATGCCCGGCTCTGCAAAAGGCTCAGCGCCGTGAATGCAGCACGGTGCGCTGGCGCATCGCGTTGAATTCCTGCTCCACCTGCTGGATATCCTCGGCCTGGAACCCGGCCGCGTCCAGCAGCTGGTCGGCGGCGGCGGCGGCCAGCGGATCATCCTCACGCTGGCGCCAGCAGCGCGCTGGCAGGAAGTAACCCACTTCGCTGCGCCCGCGCATGATCACCACCGGCCGGCCTGCATACAGCAGGAACTCCGCCAGGTGCTGGCGCAGCCCCTCCACCGAGACATAGGCCGGGCCGATGCCCAGCGATCGGCTGGACGGTTCGGAACTTTCGAACAGCTTGCGACGGCTCATCCACTCCTCCTTATGTGCAGCGCATGGTCTCCTTTCCCTAGACGGGCGCATCGCTGCGCCCCCGCCACGCACTACGTGATCCACATCACGCCGTCACTCAGAACCCGGTATTGAACTCCAGCTGGAACACGTCGATCGACAGTGGAGCACCGGACACTTCCTTGGCCGCCATCCACTTGCCGCTGATCCAGCTGCGCGCGTCCAGCGCGTAGGCGCCGCCCACGTAGTAGCCGCGGGCGTTGGTGCCCCCGAGGTGGAAGTTCGGGTCGTTGTAGGCGTCCGGCAGCGCATCGGCCTCGATGCGCTTGTAGCCCAGCAGCGCCTGCCACTGGCCCTTCTCCTTCAGGTCGGTGGCACCGAAGGTGGCCTGCACCATCCAGGCGGTGTCGCCGCTGCGGAACGTATCGATGCTGGCGGTGCCACCGGCACCGTAGTTGTTGACGATGCCGCTGTTGGCGCGGATGAACATCTTCTGCTTGTCGTAGGCCAGGTTGCGGATGTAGTCGCCATCCAGGCGCAGGCCGATGCCCTGGGCCAGCTGCGTATCCCAGCGCAGGCTCAGCGTGGCCAGGCGGAATGCCGAGGCCAGGCCGACGTACTGCGGGGTGGGCGTGTTGGCTGGATCCAGCGGGTTGCGTGCGATGTCGCGGATCAGCATCAGGGTGTTGCCCTTCTGCATGAAGGCCGGGCGCGACCAGTCGGTGTCGCAGCCGACCGCGCCTGCGTACAGCGCGCACGGCGAGGACAGGCGGCCGCTGATGTTCTTGAAATCGTAGTAGCCCAGCGCCGCGCGCAGCGCGTTGTCGTCGTTGAAACGCCAGTTCACGCCCACCTGCGCACCGGACAGCCACTTGTTCTCGTTTGGGGTCTTGACCCGGCTCTGGCTGGGCGCGCTGTCGGAGGTGTACTCCAGCGGTACCACCGCCAGGTTGGCGAACAGATCGAGGTCGCCGTCATCGAAGTCATACTTCAGGTTCGCAGCCAGGCCATCGAAGTTGAGGTCGTTGGAGAACAGCGTGTCGCTGGTCCAGAACGGATTGCCGAAGCGGCCACCTCGCACCGTCACCCAGTCCGCCGGGCTGTAGGCCAGCCAAGCCTGGTCCAGCCACACGTCCTTCTTGCTCAGGCCGCCACCCAGCTGCTCGGTGGTCGACACCGGGCCATTGCTGCTCCCGCTGGCCAGGCGCACGCCGGCCGTGGTGTGCTGGCCGATGGTTGCCTCGATGCCCAGGCGCGCGCGGATGCGCCACAGGTTACGGCGGTCCTGGCGGGTGTTCAGCAGCGGCGGCAACTGCAGGTTGGTGTTGGTGTTGGTATCGAAGCCGTTGCCGGAGTTGATCGACGACCAGTTGCTCACGATGTCGCTGTTGCGCTCGGAGTAGAAGCGCGACTCGCTGCGCACCCGCATGTCACCGGTGACCTTGATGCGCTTGGTCCACTCAGCCACTTCGTTGGGTGCCGCCCAGCCTTCGGACTTGGCCTGCGCCATCACGTCCTGGCGCACCTCGTCACGGATGCCGTCGCGCACGCTCTGCGGCACGTAGGGCACGCGCACGTCACCGGCCTCCAGGACCACACCACCGCTGGCGGCCGAAGGTGCGGTGGCTGCACCGCGCTGGGCGACCGCCGCTTCAGCCTCCGCCTGCACCAGCAATGCCTGGCCGTCTTCGGGCTTCAGCGCACCACTGGCGATCAAGCCCTTGATCAGCTTGACCATGGTGGTTTCGGCGGCCATCGCGCCGGCCGGGGCGGCCAGGCTGAGCAGCACGGCGCAGCACAGCAGCGCCCGTCGGGCCGGCCGCGGGCGGCGGGAATCGGTTCGTGCGCGGACGTGGTCGTTCATCACGGTTCTCATCGAATGAAGGGAAATCACGGAGGTCGGGGAATCAGGCCCCGGGCCGGCGGCCCTGGATCAGGACGCGGGCGGGGAAATCAAGCGACGGCGGCGGTGCCTGGTCGACCTTGCCGATGCGACGCAGTGCATCGAGCACGGCCGCGTCGGCCTCCTCGTTGCCACTGCCACGCACCAGCTCGACCTTTTCCAGGCGACCATCGCTGGCCAACCACACATTCACCTGCAACTGGAACGCCAGGCGCTTGACCTTGTCGTCGCGCGAGATCGCCTGCTGCATCAGGTAGCCGAGGTAGCGCCCATAGGTGGCGTTGCCGGCACCGCCACGACCGACACCGGACGAACCGCCACCACTGCCGGACTGGATGCCGAAGTTGTCGCCACCGGCCTGCGCGTCGGCATTCATCGTCACCGGATCGCTGTTGTCCGGGGTCGGCGTCGGCTCTTCGGCCGGCGTCGGCTGATCCAGCGGCTCCGGTTCGGGCATCGCCTCTTCCGGCGGCGTTTCCGGTTCCGGCGGTTTCTCCGGCGGCGGCGGCGGCGGGGGTGGCGGAGGCGGTGGCGGCAACGCCAGCATCGGCGGCTGCACCACCGGCCGGCGGGTGCTTGCGGTGTCCTTGAACAACAGCCACCACAGCGCGACGCCAAGCACCAGCAACGCGGCCAGCACCAGCGCGACGGTCACCAGCAACGGGCGGCCACGCATGCCGGGCTCCTGCCGAGGGGGTTGATGGGCGGTCATGCCTCAGCCCTGCGCCTTGCCGGTGACCAGGCCGACCTGGGCCAGCTCCAGGCGCCGCAGCAGGTCCAGCACCTCGACCACGCGGGCATACTGCACCTGTGCGTCGCCGCGCACGATCACCGGGAAATCCGGCGTGGTCGCGCGTTCGCTACGCAGGCGATCTTCCAGCTCGGCCATCGTCACCGGGTAGGCATCCAGGAACACCTGGCCGCTGGGGTCGATGGTGATCGCCTTGGTCTTCGGCTTCTCCAGCGCGACGCTGTTGCTCGCCTTCGGCAGGTTGACCTCGATGCCGGGGATGGAGGCGTTGCTGGTCAGGATGAAGATCACCAGCACCACCAGCAGCACGTCGACGAAGGGCGTCACGTTGATGCCCTTCTCGCGCTTCTTGATGCCGAACTTCGCCTTCTGGCCCATGGCGCGCCCCTCAGCCCTGGACCGCGGCCGGGCCGCGCCCGTCCTGCTCTTCGGCCAGGCGCGCGGCGAACTCGTCGATGAACACCGCCATGTCCGCGCCGATCGCTTCGGCACGCGCCCCCAGGTAGTTGTAGCCGAACAGCGCCGGGATCGCGACGCCGAGGCCGGCTGCGGTGCACAGCAGCGCCGCCGCCATGCCCGGGGCCACCGAGTTGATGTCCACCGCGCCGGCCATTGCCGCCACCACGAACACCAGCATGATCCCGATCACGGTGCCGAACAGGCCCACGTACGGCGCACCTTCGATGGTGGTCGACAGCCAGTTCATGCGCCGCGCCATCGCTTCCTGCTCGCGCACCATCACCGCATCCATCGAGGCGCGGATCGCGGCAATGGTGGCGCCACTGAGGTAGCCGCTGTTGCCGTCGCGCTGGTGGCGCTGCTGCATTTCGTCGATGGCCACCTGGTAGATGCGCCACAACGAGCCATCGTGCATGGCGGTCGGTGCCTTGCCCTGCCGATCCATGTCCGACAGGGTGCGCAGCGGCACGCCGGACAGCTTGCCGAAGCTCTCGGTGAACACCGCATTGGCCTTGCTGGTACGGCCGAAGTGGCGGCTCTTGGCGATCATGATCGCCCACGACAGCAGCATCATCAGGCCAAGGATGGCGACCACCACCCAGGCATCGAACGGCATCGCCTTGAGGATGAAGGCGAAGTGGCTCTGGCCGGCCGACTGCTCGTCGGCACCGTAGCTGATCAGGCGTGAATCGGCGCCCTGCGCGGTGGCGTCGGCCAGCAGCAGCGCGGCCGGGCGTGCCACCCGCGAGACGCGCAGCTCATCCAGCGCACCTTCGAAGTTGGCCAGCGGCTGCGCCGCACCCGGGGCATCGGCGCCGACCACCGGCGCGGTACCCAGCGCCGGCAGCTCGCCGCTCAGCTGGGCCACCACACGGCCGTTGAGGTACAGCTGCAACGCGCCCTTCTCTGCCGTCAGCGCAACGTGCGCCCACTGCCCTTCCGGAATCGGCTGCGCAGGCGTACTGCGCCGGCCATTGAGCTGCACGAACGGCACCCGGTTTTCGATACCCAGCACCAGCTCGTACGCGCCATCACGACGGGCGTAGATCGCCTGCGCGGCAGTGTTGCTGCCCGGCTTGATCCAGGCCGAGACGGTCAGCGGCGCACCGGCTTCCTGCGCCAGCGACGCGCTGGCGGGCAGTGGCAGCGGGCCCGCACCCAGCTGCACGCCACGACCGATCACCGCGCCTTCGGACGGCGGCACGATGGCACCGGCGTTGTTGCCGTAAGCAGTGGTGTCGCGCGCCGGCGCATTGGCCTCGGCAAAGTGGTAGACCAGCGTGTAGTCCGGATCGAACACCTGCTGGCCGTTGCCGCTGGCCGGTGCCTTCTCATTGCCGTAGTACATCCAGATCGTCTGCGGCGCGGCAGCACTGACTGCCGGTACGTCCACCCAGACCAGGGCCAAGCCCAGCTTGGGATCGAACTGTTCGATCTGGTGGGCCAGCACGGTGCGGCCATCGCCCGACACGAAACGCAGGTCGTTGCCCGCGCCCTGGGTACCGTCGAAACCGAAGTTGCCGGTATGCAGGCGCAGCAACAGCGGCGTGCGGCCCGGGTCACCGGCCAGGCCCGCGCCCTGCGGACCGGCGTCGACGGTGATCGGCTTGCGGTACTTCCATTCGGCCTGCCACCAATTGGCATCGGCCGCAGCCGCCGGCAGCGCAACCAGCGCGGCCAGCAGCAACAACACTCGGGAAAGCAAACGGTCCATGCGAAGGGTCTCCGGAGAACGCATGTTCAAGGGAAGGGTCAGTAACTGGTGCTGATGTTGAAATGCAGGCGCGGGTCGTCCTTGCGCGTGACCGGGCCATCGGCATACGGCCAGGCGTAGTCCAGGCGCAGTTGCAGGTGTTCACCCAGGCGCAGCTGCGCGCCCAGGCCGACCGAGGCCAGGTTGTACTTGTCACGCTGTTCGGGCAGCGGCTGGCGCAGGCGCAGGTAGGCTGCGTCGGCAAAGCTGTAGACACGCAGGTCGGTGCCGCGCCACAGCGACCACGCCGGGGTGCGCCATTCCAGGCTGGCCAGGCCGCCGTAGTCGCCGATCGCCTCGGCCGACAGGTAGCCGCGCACGGTGTACATGCCACCGGCGGCAAACTGCTCGGCCGACACCAGCGGCGCGTCGGTCACCTGCAGCGAGCCACGTGCGTACCACTGCCAGTCGTTGCCGAAGGTGTGGGTGTTGGCCACGTCGGCCTTGAAGGCCACGAAGCTCGGATCGGCCCAATAGCGCTTCTGGCCGAAGGCGGTGGCGTCGCTGCCGTAGCCGAACAGGCGGCGGGTGCCGGCCACCAGCTGGGTATTGATGCTCAGCTGATCCTGCTCGCCCTGGCGCACGCCCACGAAGGCCAGCGTGATAGGCGCGTACTTCAGCGGCGTCTTCAGGCTGTCCTTGCCCATCTGGGTGTCTTCCTCGGTGTCCTTGAAATCCACACCAAGGCTGAGCTGGCGCCACCACTGGCTGCTGCCCGGCAGGCGGTAGTTGAGCTTGAGGCCGATCGAATGACCGTTGCCGATCACATTGGTGCCGGTGCCGGTACCGACCTGCCCACCTGCATTCAACACGCGGCTGTCGGATCTGTAGCCGGACGCTTCCAGGCTCCACGGCGTGCCTTCGAACGGCATTGTGTACGAGGCCGAGAACACCTTGGCCTGCTTCGTATCTTCCGGCGCCAGATACACGCCAAGGTTGGCGCTGTGCCCACGCTTCCACAGGTTGTCGTAGGCCAGCGATGCACTCAGGCGCAGCTTCTCGGTGTCGGCGCCATGGTCGTTGTTGAGTGACGCACTGGCACGCCACGGCGACTTCTCCTCGACCTGAAGGTCCACATCCATCGTGCCCGGCACCTGGCCTTCGCGCACCAGCGGCATCACCTGGCGACGCCCGCCTTCGTTCAGTGCGGTCAGTTCCTTCTGGGCCTGGTCAAAGTCCGGAACCTTGCCTTCCGCCAATGCCGGCACGCGTTCACGAATGCGTTCGGGCGATTCGTGGCGGGTACCGACCACCCGCAGCTGGCCGATCGGCGTCTGCTGCACCTTCAGCAGCACCACGCCACCGCTGACCTGCTGCTCGGGCAACTCGACGTAGACCGACTGGTAG
This sequence comes from Stenotrophomonas maltophilia group sp. Smal12, assembly GCF_037079935.1. NCBI lineage: Bacteria > Pseudomonadati > Pseudomonadota > Gammaproteobacteria > Lysobacterales > Lysobacteraceae > Stenotrophomonas > Stenotrophomonas maltophilia group sp. Smal12. Next base: position 57,154 of record NZ_JBAWUK010000004.1, read on the forward strand.
CCGGCCTGCTGGTAGAGCGCGTGGACGGCATCGCGCGCCTTTTCCACATCGGCCAGGGTCTTGCCTGGGCCGAGGAATGGTTCCACCGCGCGTTCAATCTCCCGCGGATCGAGCACCGTGTTGCCGCGCACGATGAATTCGTTGATGTTCACGCGGGGCGCGGGTGCTGCCTCCTGCGCGAGCAGCGGCAGCGGCAGCGCTGCCAGCGCCAGCATCAACGGATGCAGGCGCAGCGGAAGGCGAACGGCTCGGCACGGAACAGGATTCATCGAAGGCATCGCGTCGTATCGAAGGGAGGGGCCAGGGAGCGGCGCGTGGATCTACCAACAGGACGTGTACATCGCGTCAAAGCCGCCAACAGTTTTGTGACAGCGCCGCAACGCACGCAGGCGGGCCCTGCCTTGGCCACCCGTCTTCATTGCAGAACATCGATTGCTGCGGGAGATTCGAGATGCGTGAATCGTTGATGCCGGGCCTGCGCGCTGCGCTCGCCCTCGCCCTGCTGCTGGCGCTGCCATCGGGTCGCGCCGACGAGGTGAAGAAGCAGGAAGGAGCTACGCCCTGCATCGAAGTGCAGGTCAACGGCGAGCGGATTCCGGCCTGGGACTGCCTGCAACGCAAGCTGGCTCCTGCGACAAGGCCGGCGAAGTCGCCAGCGCTCCCCGAAGCCGAACGCCTGATGCGGCAGCCCGGCAACCAGCTGATGCAGTACAACCTGGAAGGCACGCGGCAGCGCATGGGCGATGCGTTCGGTCGCTCGGTGGTGCCGCAGCGACCTGCGCGCTGAGCCTGCGCCTCTGTAGCGCCGAGCCCATGCTCGGCTGTCTTTGTATCCGTCGGCGAGGCCAAGCTGAAACAGCCGAGCGCAGGCTCGGCTCTACAGGGCAGCCGGCACGATGCCATCGCTCGGCACCGGTGGCAGCGTGGGCACCGCCAGGCTGCGCGACTGCCCTGCCTGGTTCAGCTCCACCGTAGTGGCACTGATGCTGGCCAGCACCGTGCAGGGTCCGAGCCGTTGGCCGGGCGCATACGCTTCCGCCGGGCGTCCATCCACCGAGAGCAGGGCCAATGGCGCATGGTCACCGGCCATCACGCCCAGCACCACCACCTCGGTCTGCACTGCGCCGGGGGACAACAGGCGCACCAGCGGCAGGCTTGCCACTGCATCGAACATCGGCCGCACCGCCGCCTCGGTCTTCGCCTCGCTGGCCACAGCCGCCGGCGCTACCGCAGACAGAGTGACGCCCCAGTAGGCCACCACGGCCAGCAGCAACGTTGCCGCCAGCAGGGTCAGTATGCGATTGCGATCCCAGCGCCTGCCATCCATGTTCCGCACCATCGCCACGTTCGTCCCTGCCCACGCTAGCAGCTGCGGCTGACGCTTTTGTTTCATCATGCGGGCCTATGCTGGGAGGCATCGGCCAGCACAGGAGGCAACGTCGATGCAGCGCATGCCGCGTGGTTTCACCCTGCTGGAACTGATGGTGGTGCTGGTGACCATCGGTATCTGCACCGCGGGCATCGGGCTGGGCCTGGGCAGCCTGCTCGACCCGGGCCGGCAGCTGCGACAGGAGGCCGAACGGTTGGCACAGCGCCTGCAGGTGGCGCGCGATGAGGCGCGCATCGATGGCCGTCCGTGGCGCTGGCAGGCCGACGCCGCCGGCTACCGCTTCAGCCGCCGCGAAGGCACCCGTTGGGTGGATGTGCAGCGCGACGACCAGCTGCGACCACAGCCATGGCAGCCGGCGGGCATCGCGGTGCAGCCGAGCACGCCGATTGAACTGAGCCCCGAATGGATTGGCGTGGCGTGGGAGGTGACGCTGTCGTTGCAGGGCCGCCAGCTGCGTCTTCGTGATGATGGCAGCGGACAGTTGCAGGTCGTGCAGTGAAGCGGAACAGGCACGGGTTCACCCTGATCGAAGTGCTGATCGCATTGGCGATCGTTTCAATCGCACTGGCGGCGGTGATGCGTTCGGTGGCGGTGGCCACCGACGATCAGTCGCGCCTGCGCGATCGTCGGCTGGCACTGATGTGCGCGCAGGACCGCTGGCAGGAGCTGCGCCTGGCCGCGCAGCCGCCCAAGGATGCACGGCAGCGCTGCGTGCAGGGGCGCAGCACGTTTCTGGTGCTGCAACATGTCGGCACGGGGAGTGACGGACAGCCGCAACTGGAACTCAGCGTGGTGGCCGAAGATGCACCGCGGCAGTCGCTGGCGCGGGTGCAGCTACCGTGGACGGCAGCGCCATGAGGCACGCCGCACGTGGCTTCACTCTGATCGAGGTGATGATCGCGATCACCATCATGGGTGTGCTGGCGCTGATCTGCTGGCGTGCGCTGGACAGCGTGGCCAGCAGCGACCAGCGCCTGCGCCGGGCCGACGCCGAAACCACGACGGCGATGCGCATCCTGCAGCAGTTCCAGCGCGATATCGAAATGCGCGCGGACGACGCGCTGATGAATGGTGCAGTGCGTCCGGCCGATCAACCGCAGCGGCTGCTGCCTCCGTCCCTGGTAAGCGAACGGCACCCGGACGGCAGCTTTGCGCTGGAGATCACCCGCAGTGTCGGCAGTGATGGACTACGCTGGCAGCGGGTGCGCTGGTGGCGGCAGGGCACTACGCTGTGGCGGGCCAGTGGCGAGGCGACGGATCGATACCCCCTGCCCGCGCCTGAGCCGTCGAAAGCCATTGCGGTGGCCAGGGATGTGCAGCGGTTCGAGGTACGCGCCTGGCAGCCGGGCGCGGGGTGGGCGCTGTTGCCGAGCGAAGGCGTAGTGCTGCCGGCCACCGGGCTGGAACTGCGGTTGGGCCTGCGCGATGGGCGCGGGCCGTTGAGCTACCGGCGCGTGCTGGCGTTGTAGGATTCCTCCCAGGCAAAGCATCCACGCATGGCGTGGATCTACTGCCGAGCGGCTTCTACTGCCCGGCCTGCCCTGGTGGCTGCCGACCGTTGGTCGGCACTGATGCTGGCCCAACCATCCACGCATGGCGTGGATCTACTGCCGAGCGGCTTCTACTGCCCGGCCTGCCCTGGTGGGTGCCGACCGTTGGTCGGCACTGATGCTGGCCCAGCCATCCACGCATGGCGTGGACCTACTGCCGAGCGGCTTCTACTGCCCGGCCTGCCCTGGTGGGTGCCGACCGTTGGTCGGCACTGATGCTGGCCCAACCATCCACGCATGGCGTGGATCTACTGCCGAGTGGCTTCTACTGCCCGGCCTGCTTTGGTGGGTGCCGACCTTGGTCGGCACTGATGCTGGCCCAGCCATCCACGCATGGCGTGGATCTACTGCCGAGCGGCTTCTACTGCCCGGCCTGCTCTGGTGGGTGCCGACCGTTGGTCGGCCCTGATGCTGGCCCAGCCATCCACGCATGGCGTGGATCTACTGCCGAGCGGCTTCTACTGCCCGGCCTGCCCTGGTGGGTGCCGACCGTTGGTCGGCACTGATGCTGGCCCAACCATCCACGCATGGCGTGGACCTACTGCCGAGCCTGCCGCCGGGTGCTTTCCTGCGCCCGGCGGCGCCGTGTCGGTGGTCCTCACCGCTGAAGGCCGCTCCCTGCCCTCCGTGCCGTCCTGGCTGGGGCCGCCACCGTTCCCTGGCGGCTGGCCCGATGCTATCCGTTCTTCCTGGTCAGTCCCATCCACGCATGGCGTGGATCTACTGCCGGCCGCGATCGTGCCGACCAGGGTCGGCACCTAGCGGCGCTGCGTGCCGTCGTCGCGGCTGGCCTGCGGGAACTGGAATGCGCTGTCGGCGTCGTAGCCGGTGTTGGCGGTAGTGCCACGCGCCGGCGGCGCTACGCTGCTGGTGCCGCTGCCGAAGCCCAGGATCTGCACGCTGATCACCGACGGCTGGTTGCGCCGTGCGTCGTCCTGGCTCTTGCGCATCACGTCCTGTGCCGCCTGGCTGGCGCTGTTGGCTGCCGCACTGGCCGCGGCCAGCGCATTGACGTTGACCGATGCCAGCACCGGCAGGCCCTTGCTCTCGCCCTGTACCTGGATGTTGGCCGCGTTGAGCACCTGCAGCGCGGCCAGGTTGATGTTGCCGGAGACGCGGATACCGGCCTCGCCCGCATCGATGGTGCCCAGCGGTGCGATCAGGTCGACGTCGCCCGGCGGCACTTCGGCGATGGGGTTCAAGGTCGCGATGCCAGCACCGCTGGCCGGGGCCTGCGGCGACAGGATCACATTGCCCCACCCGTCATAGACGCGGCGCGGTGGCGTGTACAGCAACGTCGTGCGCGAACCACGACCAGCATTGATGTCACCCTGCTCCGACCACGCCAGGATGTCGCCGCCGAACGTGGTCATCACCCGCGACAGGCCCAGCAGCACGCTGTCCTGGCTGAACAGCCGGATATCGCCCTGCCCTTGGGTCACCAGTCCGGCACTGGCCGGGGGCACCACGCCCTGCACACCAATCACGATCTGCCCACCCGGCGCCATCAGCTCGATGTTGCCACCCGCTTCGGTGCGCACGCCGGAGCCACCGTACATCACGATATCGCCGGTACGGTCGATCGTCGCGCCGGTCGCAGCCTTGTCTGGCATCAGCGTGGCGATGGCCTCGCGCCCACGCAGGTAGGAGCCGAAGCGGGGCCCTTCTGCATCGGTATATTCCCGTCCACCTTCGCGCAGCTCGGCGTAATAGACCTGGCGCAGGAAGATGTGCTGCTGTTCCTGCGGCAGCGCATCGAAGGCAGCCAGCGCCCCGTCGCCGTCGGCGGCCACGCCGAAGCGCTGCTGCAGCCACTGCTTCAGTTCCTGGTCGTAGACCTTGACTGCCTTGCCCGGCTGCGACGCAAGCGATTGCGCGGGATCGGCAAGGTTGACGGGGTCCAGATAGCGGGCACGCAGGGCCGCGTAATCGATCTGCTGGTTGCCGGCCGTCAGCGCGATGCTGGCGCCGGGACGGGTGTCGCCCTGCACGATGCCACCGAGGCTGACGATGCTGCCCGCATCCTCCTGGCGCAGCTGGCGGCCGGCACTGATCTCGGTGTTGCCGGGGCCGGCGATGGTCGCGTTCAGATGCACGATGTCGCGGCCCGCCGCCGCCACCGTGATGTCGGTGGGCGCGGTGTTCAACGCGGTCATCGACACCCCGAGGATGTCCCGGCCTGCCCGCAGTTGCACGGCACCGGCGGCCTCGAACCAGTTCAGCTGCGTGCGCTGCCCCACGTTGGGATTCAGCGTGCGCCGGGCGCCGGTGGCCAGACCGATGATGTCGCCCTGCATCGCGTAGAAGCGGCTCGGCGCCAGGGCCGCAGACACGGTGGACAGCGGAGTATTCGGACCGAACGCAAACAGCGGAAGCGACGCGTCCGGCGATGCAATGTTGCCGTCGACCGACAGGTTGTGCCGCGAGCGGGTCACATTGCCGCCGGAATCCCCCTGCTGGGCCAGGAACGCGGGGTCGAAGGGTCCCGGCAGGCGCGCATCCGCACCCGAGCGCGCGATCTGGGTCGCGCCACGCTGGGCGAAGATGCTGCCACCGGCCAGGACGTCCAGCCGTCCTGTTGCCGAGGGTGCCAGCAGGATCACATCCTGCGTCCCCGGCGTGGCGCTGATCCGGTCCAGCTTGATGTCGCCCTGCGCAGCAATGGCGCTGAAGCGCGAAGGATAGAGCCAGTAATTCAGCAGATCATCACTGCCACGCACAACAAGCTGGTCCTGCTCGCGCCACAGATTGCTACCGGTCACGTTATCCGGCCCGGCGAGGCCTGGCGCGAGGTCACCACCGGCACTGAACAGATCCACGGCCGTGCTGGCGGTCCACAGGGAAAACCACGTGCTGCCTGCAGCGCGCGCGCCATCATCCTGCAGCACCGCGCTGTAGTTGGCCAGCGGCACCCGGCCTGCATCGGCGACCCCGCCGAGCACCACATCGCCCCGTGCCTGCAGCTGCGCGACCGCATCGCCCAGCACCAGCACCGGTCCGCCCATCGCGCGGGCGGCGTCGGGCGCAAACAGGTCTGCGGCGCGCTGCTGACGCAGCGTCGCGTAGTTTTCCAGGGTGGCGCCCATTGCACCGATGCGCCCGGCATCGAGCTGCAGGCTGCCACGCAGATTGCTGAAGGTACCGTTGAGGTCGAGATTCTGTCCCGCCCTGGAGGGATTGAGGCTGGAGATCGTCGCCTGCAGATTCGGATTCAGTGCGCCACCGATGCGCAACCGCAGGTCGCCGCCACCGGTCAGGTGCAGCTGGCCATTGCTGACGCGGCCGGTCGATCCCACCGCCGCGATGATCGCGCCCGAGCGCGGTGCGCTCAGCGAGCCCAGCGCGTCGCCCATCGGATCGCGGACGCCGGCATTGCGCCCGGCCTCAAGCGTCAGGTCGCCGCCACCCAAGGTGCCGAAGCCGGTGAAGCCGACCATCCGCGGAGAGGCGCCAGCGGCAGCGGACACGTTGGTGTAGGTGCCAAAGTTCACCCACCAGCTGGTCGGCACCGGCTCCACGCCGGTGGTGCTGCCGGTTCCCTGCCGCCACAGCCAATTGCCGACCGCGGCACTGGAGTACAGCGCCCAGTCGCGCTCGCTGGTGCCCGACTCCGCGCGCGCGGTCCAGGCGTCGCCGACGATATCGCGCCCGGCTTCGACCCGCAGGTTGCCACCATGATCGGGATACCAGGCCTGGTAGCCTGCGATCGCTGCGTCATAGCTGCCCGGCACCAGGTTCGGCCCCAGCAGTGCGGTGTTCCAGGGAGCCGCTGCACGGGGCGAATTGAAGGCAGCGTCGTGGCCCCCACCCAGCGCGGTGGGAGTGCCGGCGGTGTAGACACCGAAGCCTGACTTCATCACGACGTCACCGGCAGCGAGCAGTTCCATGTCACCCTTGCCGGTGCGCAGTACGCTCCACGCCGGCGTGCCCGCGCGCTTGCCGTAGGTGGTCACTTCGGTCTGCGTGCCGCCGCCGGCGCAGTAGCTGGGCGCGGTACTGCAGAACTCGTCTTCGGTCATGCCGAACATCGCGGCGAAGTCCTTCGCAGGGGTGCCCACGTAGGACTCGTCGCCCCAGTAATCCAGCGAGCCCTGCGCGGCCACCTGGCGGGGTGCCGGGCCGCAGTAGTCGGCCGACATCGCGCAGAACTCATCTTCGGTGAAGCCGAACATGTCGGCCAGCTCCGCGATCGGACGGCCCGCGTAGGACGTGTCACCGATCCAGTCCAGCGATGCCCGCTCGGTCAACGCACGATCACCCACCCAGATGATCTCGGTCTTGACCGTGCCGATCGAGCCCTGGTGGGTATCGGCCAGCACCACGCTGCCTTCGCTGCCCCAGCGCCGGCTGCGTGGATCGGCCGCCCCGGCATCGGCACCGGCAACCACGGTCAAGTCCCAGGAGCTGGTGCCCTCGGCCAGCATCGGCGCCAGCGCCCAGTTGCGCCCCTGGTTGCCGTTGGCATCGGCCGGCCGCAGATTCACCGGCCCGTCGCCGGGCAGCTCCACCTTGGTCAACGAGGGAATGTACGCGCCCACCTTGAGCGCGACTTCCCGTGCCAGGCGCAGCGCAACCGGCAGCACCGCGCCGGCGGGCCACTCCTGTGCCGCCACCTGTACCGCACTGCGCAGGCGGAAGCCGGCTCCCAGCCGCGCACCTGCCGCCAGCACCAGCGGCTCCTGCAGCACGGTGCCCGCCGCCAGCGTCTGCCCGGAGTCGGTGGTCACCGCCGCACCCAGTACGGTGCCCGCTGGCAGGCGCAGGGTCTGCGAGATCACCATCGGCGCGGGCAGCACGGTACCAACCGGAAGCGTTACCGATTCGACCGGCACGTCGTAGTTCAGGCGGGTGCCGGCCTGGAACTCGGTGCCGGGCTGCAGCTTCACTCCGTCCACCGGCACCACCAGGCCGCTGCCGAAGGGGGTGTGCCCGGCGCTGCCATTGCGACCCTCATACAGCTGCCAGCCCCCCTCATCCGGCGTGGACGGCGGCGGTGCGAACCCATCGTTGATGCTGCCGTAGACGTTGATGTTGCCTTCGGCCCGCAGCACCAGCGAGGCCGATTCGCCGAAGCCACGCCGCGATGGATCGGCGCGGTTGGCTTCGGGCCCGTAGCGGTAGCCGGACAGATCGATGTCGCCGGCAATGGTCAGGTCGCCGTCCGGGTTGGCGTCGCTGCGCCGTGCCATCACCTGCACGCCGGGACGAAGGCGGACGTCACCCAGCGCGCGCGTGCGCTGCTGCAGGTCCGGGTTGCCCAGCGCACCATCGATCCACGCCACGCTGTGCGGATCGACCACCTGGTCCAGCCACTGCTGGGTGACCAGCTGCGCGCGGTTGCCGCGCACATCAGCGGTGCTGGCCAGGGGCGCATCGTCGTAACGGCGGACGCCATTGAGCTGGATGTCGGCCGCGCCATCGATGCGCAGGCCATTGGCCGCGGCAATCGCCGCGTCGTTGCTGCCCACCCGCGGCACATCGATCTTCAGCGAGCCCCGCGCCATGCCGTCGTTCTGTCCAGGGCCGTCGCCGACGGCAACGTCGCTGCCGGCACGCAGGTCCAGGTGCGCCGCGCTGCCCAGACCCACGGCGCCTTCGGCGCTGCCCAGGGCGATCGTGGCCCGGTTCGGACTGTCGATGATCTTGCCATGGCTGTCCACGCGCAGGCCGGTACCGTGCGCGTCCAGCGTGCCATCCACCTGCAGCTGGTCGCGGGCGTACAGGCGGATGCTGCCGACCTGCTCGCCGCTGGCATCGATGCGGCCGGCCACGGTCAGGCTGCCCGCGTCGACACTGATGTCGATCCGGCGCGCCTTCACTTCGTCGCCGATCCGCAGATCGCCTTCACCAATCTGGAAGCTGCGGCCGCCGACGACACCGCCGGCGGTCAATCGCTGGTTGAGGCCGGTGAAGTCCTGCAGCTGGCGTGCCCGCAGCACAAGTTCGCCACCGTCGTAGGGCACCAGCGTGCCAGCGGCATCGTAGCGGCCACTTGCGGCTCCCTGCAGATCGCCGGCCAGATCGGCTCGGCCAGCCATTGCGGTGACCGTCAGGCGCCCGCCGCGGTTGTTGCGGGCGGAAACATCGATGCGGGAGGCCGCATCGGCGCGGATGTCACCCGTGTCGGTGGACAGCACGACATCGCCGCCCCAGCTGAACTTGTCCACGTCGTACAGCGGGACCTTGCGCCCGGCCAGATCCAGCGCCGCCCGGCTACCAAGCGCGATGCCCTCACGCGCGTTCGCAGACAGCCGTCCTGACGCCAGCGCGATCGTGCTGTCCAGCGTGATCCGGTTGGCGTCGATGCTCAGCTCACTGCCCAGTGCATCGCCACCCGCCTTGCCGGTGCCCCCCCGCAGGCGGAACTCGCCGCCAGTGCGCACGCGCAGCTGCGCGGCGGGATCGGCGGTCAACAGCGGTGTATCGATATCCAGGCTGCCTCCGCTGTACTGCCAGCCCTTGTCGGCCAGATAGTCGCCGCGCTGCTGGAACACGTCCAGCGTGCCCTGCGCGGAGAACGACAGCTGCTCCGAAGCCCTCAGGTTCAGCGCACCGAATCCGAGCACCTGCCGGTTCGCAGGTACTTCAGAGCTGGGACGGCTGAATGGCGCCCGCCCCAGCTGCAGCTGGCGGGTGACGATGTCCAGCTGCCCGGCACCGAGCCGGTCCACCATCGGATCGGCCGGCGGGACCGTCGCGTCATTGCCCGGCGCCTGGCTCGCCGCCAATGCGCCGTCCCAGACCAGCGTGTCCACCAGGATGCGCGCGCGGTCGGTCGCCGCACCGTAGCCGCGGATGGCCTGCGCACCGAGCACAAGCGTCTGCAGGCCACTGCGGCCGGTGGCACTGTCGCGCGCGTCCAGGTCGACGCTGCCGAACACGTTGACAGACTCCCGCGCGACCAGGCTCAGCGTGTCCAGCGCCGGCGCGCCGGTGGCGTCATCGCCGCGCAGCAGTTGCTGCAGCACGGACTGGTTCATGGTCATGCCACTGGGCAGCGCCCCTGCCGCTGCGGCCTGTGCGATCGCTTCGGCACTGCCGAGGTTCAGCGCCGCCATGCTCAGGCCGAGCTGACGGGTGCCATAGCTGACCGAGTCGCGCATCTGCAGCGTGCCATCGGTCGCTACCGCGATGCTGCCATCGGAAACCAGCCGGGCCTGGCCGTCGCACGCCGCCTGGCACCCCCCGATGTCGATCGCCACCGGACCGGCCTCCACGCCCGTGGTGCCGGTGATCAGGTTCAGGCGCTGGTTGGACACCGCCAGCAGGCCGCCGGAGACCTGGTAAGGCAGCGTCGCGCTGGCACCCGCGTTGGCGGTTGCGAACGGCAGTGTATCGAGGGTCGCACCGGCCTCGACCAGCACGCCGCTGCCACCGGAGGCCGCTGCCACCAGCACTTCCGGTGCGTTCAAAGTAACGCCGGAACGCACCGCCACACTGCGCGCCTGGCCGGTCACCGCCACCTGCGAGGCCTCCTGGCTGAACTGCCCGCCGATGATCATCCGCGCAGGCAGGAAGGCATTGAGCGCGTCGTCGCTGAAGGTGGCGCCGCGATCACGCGCCTGCGATTGCGCGCTGCCGTCAACGATCTCCAGTGAACCGACCGCCGGGCTCGCCAACGTGGCTGCCAGCGTGCCGCCTCGCCCCTTGTCGGTGGCGGCGCCGAACCGCGCGGTGCCGGCGAAGCGGGTGGCAGGCGTGTCTGCACGACCTGCACCTTCGCCCAGCGCAAGCGTCAACCCGAGCGCATCGATGGTCTGCCAGCCACGCGACTCGCCGCGGCGGTCGGCCACCGACTGCGCGAAGCTGTTGTAGGAGGTTTCGTTGTAGCCCGAGTGCCGGCGTACCACTGCGGCGGGCGTCAGCAGGATGTCGGTGAGCAACGGCGAGAATGCCGCGCCCAGCGCCGTGCGCTGCTGCCCGGACACACGCCAGGTGCCGGTGCCGGTCGCAATCGGTTGCACGGTGCCGGAGGTGCCGGTAGCGCCCAGCTCCACCCGGAATGCACCGGGCTGCAGCGCATAGCTTGCCGGCATCAGCGTGTAGGTACCGGCCGCCAGGCCGGGCACGCCAGCCGGCACGGTGATCTGCTGGCCCACCGCCGGAGCTGAGAATCCCTCTTCGCCGCTGGGGGCGAACGCCTCGGCGCGTCCCGGTACGATCGCGTACACCGGGTTGCCCGACGCACTGAACGCGTAGCGCGGATTGGCGTCGGCCAACGCCGTGCGCAGCACGTCGACGGAGCCGCCGCGCCCGGACACGAAGGCGGCACCGGTCAACTCACCACCGCCGGACATGTCCAGCAGTGCCCCCGGCGCCACCTCGATCGCGTTGGCCTTCAGAGTCACCCCCATCGAGGAGATGCCGGCCGGCGTCAGCGAGCTCAGGCTGCGCGTGCCTACCCGCCAGTCGACACCATCGACGGTGCCACCATAGGGCAGCGACAGGCCGGCACCGCTGGTGGAGGTAACGCTGCCTGGCAGCAGTTCCACCCGGCTGCCGATGGTTCCGTTCTGGATCAGGCCGCCCAGCTGCAGCGTGCCCATCGGCGCCTGCACGTTGCCGCCCTGCTGCACCGTGGCAGCCACCAGGCTAAGCGTGCCCAGCGCCGATTCCGGCGCCGGCTGCGTGGCCGCACCTGTGCCGTGGATTCGCAGAACGGCAGCTGGATCGGCCCAGTAATCAACAGTCTGCACGGTCTGCGCCGAAGCGCCGGCCACCAGCGTGCCGACCGCGCCTGCGGTGGGGTACAGGCGGGCGGCGGTCACGTCCATCGAACCGGCCGTCATCAACGCGCTGGTGTTGCCACTGCTGGCAATGCCGTTGGTCAGGCGCACGTCACTGCGGCTTTCCAGCGCCACGTGGTCGAACCCGGGCAGCCAGGTGACGTCGCGGATGTCGATCAGCGCGGCCTGCACCGCCAGCGCGTGATCGTCCGGCCCGGCCGAAGCGACCGCCACGGTACCCTGCAGGTTCTCGCCCGCCAGCTGGCCCCAGCGCGCCTGCGCCAGGCGGACGTAGGGCGCACTCAGCCGCAACGCCGACGACGGCCCGGCATCCACGGCCATGCCCAGGCTCGAAGTGCCCTGGCCATGGATGCGCAGGCTCTGGGCCAGGCGCAGGTCGACATCGCCGACGGCGCGGATGTCACCGAACACGGACAGGTTGTCGAAGCCGCCCGCCTGCAGCTGCTCGACCGACAACGCGGCGTGGCCATACTCCAGTGCGGCCGGCAGTGGCTGCACCGGTGCGCTGTGCTGGCTGAGGGTGATCGCACGTGCGCGCAGTACCTCCTCGCTGGCGCCACGTGCATGGATGCTGCCGCCGAAGGCCAGCCCAAGGGTGCCGCCGCGTGCGCCGGCCCCCCCCGGCGGCCGCGTCCATCCCGCCCTCCAGATACAGCGCATTGGCCGAGCGCAGCACGATCTGCCCGCCGTCGCTGTCCACGCGTACACGGCCCTGGCCGTCGATATCCAGCTCGGCCGACGCACCCCGCGCCTGCAGGCGCGCACCGCGTTCGACCACCACGAAGGCTTCCGGTGGTCGGTTGTCGACGAATGCTGTGGTTTCCCAGTCCAGCGCCCCGCCGATCTCGATGCGTCCACCCGCGCGCACCTGCCCGCGCAGGCGGCCGCTGGGATCGGGCAGCGAGATCGCGTCTGCATCGGCATCCAGCAGCGCGCCTTCGGCGAAACGCCAGGTGCGTTCGGTGCGCTGCCCCGCGTACAGCGCATTCTGCGGACGCACATCGTCGATCACGATGCGGCCGCCCTTCGCACGCAGTGTGCCTTCAACATCGATGTTGCCTGCACCCAGCAGCGAGATCGTCTGCCCTGGATCGACCGCCACTAGTGCATCCTTGCCGACCCGCAGGTCACCGCCCACGCCGTTGCGGTCCGAACGCAGGCTGATGCTCGCACCGGCGCGCTGGTTGACGCGCCCGCTCGACGGATCGGCGCTGTACAGCGGCGCATCCCATGCCGCCAGTGCGGACGCCCGATCGGTTGCCGTCTGCGCGTCCTGGGTCATGCGCAGGCCTGGCAGGGCAGCGACCAGCCGCGCGCCGTCGGCCACCTCCACGCCTTGGTGGCCGTTGATGTCGTACTGTGCGAAGCCACTGCCGAACAGGCCGGGGTCCAGTCGCAGCGACGCGCCCGCCAGGTCCGCATCGCCCACTCGAACGTGGCCACCGGTTCCCAGCGAGAAGGCACCACTGCCCTGTCCTCGGCCACTGAACCGGCTACCCTCGCCCAGTTGCACCCGGCCACTGCCGTCGGTCGTAACCGTGCTGCTGTTGGCCTGCAGGCTGACGCTGCCCCCTTTGCCGATGCGGCCCTTGCCGCGCAGGTCCAGCGCGGCGCCGGCCTCGACGTCCACCGTTGCCTCGGCGCCCACGACCACGTCATGACTGTTGCTCAGGCTCAGGCGGCCGCCATCCGTCCAGGCACCGCTGGCGTCGAGCGGCATCGCCAGTGATGCGTTGCTCCATTCACCGGAGAGATCGATCCGCGTGCCGTCGGCAATGGCGGTGCGGGCGCGGCCATCGTGCAGCAGCGCCGTCGGCCGGCCCTGGACATCCAGCAGGTTGCCCGCCGACAGCTGGCCGCCGGCAATGCCGATGTCGCCTGCCAGTTCCACCTCGCTGCCGGTCAGGTTGAGCTGTCCGCCTGCCTGAAGCCGAAGGCTGCCATCGACGCGGATGCGATCGGCGGTCGCCAGGTCGATCCGTCCCCACTGCTGGGCACTCGCCGCTGCGATATCCAGCCACACGGTGTCACGCCGGTCCTCGTCGACCGGAGCCAGCAGCGACCACGCCGCCTTCGCCGGAGCCTTGTCATCAAGGCGCACATCCGAGCCGAACACACCGCTGCGGCCCTGGCCGTCGTAGCGCCCCAGGTACAGCTGCGCATTGCGCGCCACCGCCGTCTGCGCCTGCGCATAGCCATCCAGTGCGGCCTCCGGCCTGCGGTTCTGATGCGCGCCCTGGAAGGTGGCCGTCTCAACCTTCCCATCAAGCACCGCGGTCGGTGCGGAGACGATCAGCCGTCCTGCATCGCGGCCGACCGTGTACCCGTTGTCGACACGCTGCGCCGCGAACACGATCGGATCACGGAAGGTCTGGGTGATGCCCCAGCGTTCCTGCTTCACTTCATGGCCGCTGTACAGGCCATCGAACAGTATCTCCGCCGGCGCCTCATCAAGGCGGTAGACCTGGCCGTCGACGCCGCGCACCCAGCTCTGCCGGACCACGCCGCTCTGCACATCCAGGCTGCCGCCGGCAAGGTTGATGCGTGAGCCACCGTTCGTGATCACTTCCCTGCCGCCCAGCAGGACGGTGCCTCCTTGCGCGGCCCATTCGCCGATCGAGTGCCCCTGGTTGTCGAGGTAGCCCCCCACTTCCAGCAGGCCGCCAGCAGCGTACCAGCGCTCCCCCTCGTAGCCCCCGGTTCCGGCCGGAACGTGGACCAGCCTGCGGCGGTCGACCCAGACTTCACTGCTGGTCAGCTTTCCGCTGTCGCGGTTGTCCAGGGCGTCGCGCAGTTCGTTGCCCTGCACCTTGACCTGGACATTGTTGCTCTCCATTGACACCTGCACGCCCACTGCGCCGGACACGTCCACGCGCGCGGCGTCGTCCACGTAGCTGCGGGCCGCCGCATCGGCGATGATCTGGCCGCCCGTGGCGACCGTCAGCGAATCCCTGCTGAAATGGATGTTGCCACCCGAGACGATCTCCACCCGCGACTGGTCCCGGCGATCATTGTGCTGGGACAGATTGTCGAAGGTGGCCGAGCGCGCGCCAGCGCGGACCGCGTCCTGCTCTGCCGACTCCTTGATGAGGCTGTCGCGCTGCGTATCCAGCGCCGTGGCCTTGCCGTCGTCCTCGATCAGCACCGCCGTGGTGGCTCCATCGGCGAGCGTGACGCTGCTGCCGGCATCGCTGGCCGAGGCCAGAAGATGCACGGTGCCGCGCTGTGCGAGCGTGGTGCTGGCCACGGCCACACCGGCCTGCTCGACGCTGCGCCCGGCGAGGGTCACGTCACCCTCGAGCGCGCGCAGCAGGCCGGTGTTGCGCACGCCGCCAGCCGTGCTGCCAGCGATGAAGCGCGGCGCGATCTCATTGCCCCGGGTGGTGGAGCTGGTGTTGGTGGCCGTACCCACGCCACGCCGGATCACGAAACTGTCACCCGCAGCGAGCTGCACCTGGCCCTTGCGCGCCTCGATATGGCCAGCATTCTCCACGCTGTGCCCGGCCAGCAGTACGTAGCCACCGCCGCGCGTCGCACTGGTCGGCTCATGGGTCGCGATGCGGGCGCCCTGCTCCACCGTCACCTTGCCGAATGCATCGCTGAGCGCGCTGCTGCTGGCGTCGGGGCTGTACAGGCCATTGTCGCGGAACTGCGCATCGCTGATCCGTGCTGCAGCCGCCAGCAGATTGCGTACATTGACCTGGCTGTTGTTGCCGAACACCACGCCGTTGCGGTTGGCCACGAACACCGTGCCATTGGCCTTCAGCTGGCCCAGGATCTGGCTGGGCCGCGCCTGCGGATCGTTGACGCGGTTCAGTACTGCCCAGTCAGGGCTCTGCAGGAAGTTCAGCGTAGTGTTGCCGCCGATGTTGAAGGTCTCCCAGTTCAGGATCGCCTTGTCCGCGGTCTGCTCGACCGTGACCTGCACCCGCCCGTCGCTGCCCTGCGACTGGATCGCCTCGCGCGCATTGAGCCAGCCGCGGGTCAGCGGGTTCTGGTCGACGCTCAGGCCGTCCTTGCCGAGGCCATCGGCAACAATGAAGCCAGCCTCGCGGCGCGCCTGCCGCGCCTGTTCCTGCAGGCGCTGTTGCAGGGCGATCGCCTGCGCCGCCGTGCCAAGATTGTCGATCGACTGCTGCAGCTTCTGCCGTGCTGCATCCTGCTGCTGGGCCGGCAACTGGAACTGGATCGGCACGCCGTTGGGCATGCGGCCACTCTGTGCCGCGCTGCCCTGGGCCGCGCCCCGTTCGGCGAACCAGCCCGGACTGAACGCCTGCTGCGCCTGGCTGGCCGGGGCCACCATGCTCCCCAGTGCGACTGCGATGGCCCACGCCATCGGATGATTGCGGCGCATCGACGCGGCCGGACGAACAACGGACGGGAGCGGGTGCGACATCGGAACCTCATCAACCTGGTGGGCCGCGGCTGCGGCGACGATCGGGGAGGCACGCGCAACGCATGCCCTGCCACTGATAGACGGTTCACGTGACACGAAGCCGACAGCGAAACACTGCGGCGGCGGCACCATCACGGAAATGGCGACGCCGGCCCAGAGGCCGGCGTCGCGTCAAGCAGGATTCAACCGGTACTGCGGATTACAGCGGACGACCGATGCCGGCACAGGTGCTGGGGTTGTTCAGGCCGGCCGTGCTGCTGGCCAGCACGAAGCGGTTGCGGATCGCATCGCGCCACGCCTTGGTCAGCGGGATGAAGCCGTGGTCGGTGATCGACTTCTCATACGCAACGGTGTAGGTCGCCGGATAGTGGCGGGCCAGGAAGCCGCGCAGGCTGGTGGCGACGCTCGAATCCTTGTAGCACTGGCCGATCACCAGGTTGGTGTAGCCGGCGATCGGATAGCCAGCCGACGGGTTGCCGAACACCGGCACCCAGTTGGCGGGGTTCTCAGCATCGGTGCCGGTCGGCGGAGCAACGGTGTCCAGGGTGGCCTGCACGCTCACCTGGTCCGGCGAGAAACCCTTGACCTTGGCGACCTTGGTCGCATCGGTCAGGCTCGGGATCACGTCCGGGCCGACGTAGCCGATACGGCCTTCAGCTGCGTAGACCGTGTTGTACAGCGAGGTGCCACCGGTGGCCGGGGCGGCCACCAGGAACGCCGGCAGGTTGCCGTTGGCATCGCGCTTGTACAGGTCGGCGAAGGTCGACTTGATGGCGAACTTGCCGCCCACCAGCTTCGAGGTTTCAGCGTTCTCGGCGGCACAGGCCGCGGTCAGGAAGCGGCTGAACATTTCGCTGGTACCGCTGCTTTCCGGACGGTACACCACCTGGATCGGGCCACTGCGGTTGGCATCGATGGTCGACCAGTCGCTGATCGCGCCCGAGAACACGCCGCAGATCTGCGCCACGCTCAGGTCCACCGCCGAACCGGCCTTGTTGAACGGAATGGTGACCGAGGTGGCCACGGACGGCACCTGGATCAGCGCGCCGTAGCGGTTGGCGTTGGTCGCCTGGTTGAAGTTGGTGGTGTAGTTGCTCAGCTCAGTGCTGCTCAGCACCGAATCGCTGCCGGCGAAATGCACGGTGCCGGTGGTCGAGAACAGCGCCGAGTTGTTTTCCAGGAAGGCCTTCTTGCCGGTGCCCGAACCGGTCACGGCGTAGGTGAAGTTCGCCGGCAGGATGCTGTCGGCCGAACCCTTGTAGAGGTCGGCCGGCAGCGAGGCACCGCCGCCGGTAACGGTCTGCGCCGAGGCGGCGCCCACGGTAGCGAGCAGCGCGGTGGCAACCAGCGCGGCCAGGGTCTTGTACTTGGTCATGATCTTCTCCTGAAGGGTTTACTGCGAAGGGAAACGCCAAGGGAGGAACGGTCACTACACGCCTGCTGCCGCCGAGGGCCTCCCAGCCCACTCTGCGGCGACGGGTCCATGCTGGTCCGCGCCGATGACAGGCCGCTTAAGAAACCTGTGGAAGATCGGAAAAAGGTGTGGAGGATTGTGTGGAGAAATCCAGGCACCCGTAGATCCACGCTGTGCGTGGATGGATCGAGCGACGCGCGTCCTGTCCGGTGCATCCACGCATGGCGTGGATCTACTGCACCAGCTGGTTCATTTCCATGATCGGCATCAGCACCGCCAGCACGATGGTCAGCACCACGCCGCCCATCACCAGGATCATGGTCGGCTCCAGCAACGCAGTCAGCGCCATCGCGCGACGCTCGATCTCGCGCGAGATGGTCTGTGCGGCGCGGTCCAGCAGTGGCGCCAGCGAACCGGTCTTCTCGCCGCTGGCCACCAGGTGCACCAGGATTGGCGGATACACCTTCTGCACCTTCAGCGCAGAACCAAGCGCGGCACCTTCGCGCACACGCGCGGACACGTCACCGGCACAGCGCGCCAGCAACGCATTGCCCAGGGTCTGCCGGGCAGCTTCAAGCGCACGCAGCAGCGGCACACCCGCATCCAGCAGGATCGCCAGTGTCGAGGCGAAGCGCGCGCTGTTCACACCCAGCACGAAACGCCCGACCATCGGCAGCCGCAGCAGCATCGCGTCCCAGCGCAGGCGCAACCCGGCCTTGCGCAGGGCCAACCGCCAGGCCACCACCAGCGCAGCGATGCCGAGCCCCACCCACATGCCCCGGCTGCGCACGAACGCGCTGGCGGCCAGCATCACCTGGGTCAGCATCGGCAGCGTCTGCCGCGCCTGCACGAACGCGGTCACCACCTGCGGCACCACGTAGCTGAGCAGGAAGATCACGATCGCCACCGATACCAGGCTGATCGCCGCCGGGTAGATGAAGGCGGTCAGTACCTTGGCCTGCAGCGCATTGCGTTCCTCGATGTAGTCGGCCAGGCGCTCCATCACCCGCGCCAGATCGCCGGAATCCTCACCTGCACCCACCAGCGCCCGATAGATCGGCGGGAAATCGCGCGGCCGCGCGGCCAGCGCCACGGTCAGGCGCTGGCCGGCGCGCACGTCGGCGCGCACAGCGGTGAGTGCCTGGGCCACGTGCGGGCGCTCGGCCTGCTCGATCACCGCACTCAAGGCGCCTTCCAACGGCAGGCTGGCCGCCAGCAGGCTGGCCAGCTGGCGGGTGGCCCAGGCCAACTCGCTGGCCGACAGGCGGCGAGCGCCCCAGCCACTGCCGACACTGCGCGCCGCGCTCACCTGCACAGGTGTCAGCCCGCGCCCACGCAGCAGCTGGCGCGCACCGCGCGGGCTGTCGGCATCCAGTTGACCCTTCTCGATGCGGCCCTGCGCATTGGCAGCCTGGTAATCGAACAGCGCCATGCAAGCCTCAGTCGTCGCCAGTAACGCGCAGGATCTCTTCCAGCGTGGTCACCCCGCTGTCGACCCAGCGCTGGCCGTCCTGTCGAAGGGTCCGCATGCCGGCCCGCCGTGCCGCCTCGCGTAGCGCAGGCTCACCCTGCCCTTCATGGATCAGTGCACGTACCCGGTCGTCCACCACGAACAGTTCATGGATGCCGGTGCGTCCCCGATAGCCACTGTTGGCACAGGCCGTGCAGCCCACTGCGCGCCATACGGTCCGGCCTTCGCCGTCCACCTCGGCACGCCGGCACTGCGTACACAATCGCCGCACCAGTCGCTGCGCCAGCACACCACGCAACGACGAGGCCAG
The DNA here is from genome assembly GCF_037079935.1 of Stenotrophomonas maltophilia group sp. Smal12. Taxonomy (NCBI): domain Bacteria; kingdom Pseudomonadati; phylum Pseudomonadota; class Gammaproteobacteria; order Lysobacterales; family Lysobacteraceae; genus Stenotrophomonas; species Stenotrophomonas maltophilia group sp. Smal12. The sequence continues at coordinate 76,432 of NZ_JBAWUK010000004.1, forward strand.
CAGGAACGGTTCCACGCCCATGTCGGCCAGGCGGGTCACCGCCGAGATCGCATCGTTGGTGTGCAGCGAAGCCAGCACACCGTGCCCGGTCAGCGACGACTGCACCGCGATCTGTGCGGTCTCCAGGTCACGTATCTCGCCGATCATGATGGTGTCCGGGTCCTGGCGCAGGATCGCGCGCAGCGCGGTGCCGAAGCTCATGCCGATGCGCGCGTTGACCTGGATCTGGCCAATGCCGGCAAAGTCGTACTCCACCGGATCTTCCACGGTGAGGATATTGCTGGTGCTGCTGTCAAGCTGGCCCAGCGCGGCGTACAGCGACGTGGTCTTGCCGCTGCCGGTCGGCCCGGTCACCAGCACGATCCCGTGCGGCTGCCGGATCAATCCGGTGAACGTGGCCAGGGTGTCATCGGCCATGCCCAGGCGCTGCAGCTGCAGGCGGCCGGCATCCTTTTCGAGCAATCGCAGCACGGCGCGCTCGCCATGCCCGGTCGGTACCGTGGAAACACGGATGTCCAGCGGCCGCCCGCCCACGCGGATCGCGATGCGCCCATCCTGTGGCAGGCGCTTCTCGGCAATGTCCAGGTGGGCCATGATCTTGATGCGCGACACCAGCGCTGCGTGCAGTGCGCGCCGAGGCTGCACCATGTCGCGCAGCGTGCCGTCCACCCGGTAGCGCACCACCGAATGGGTCTCGAACGGCTCGATATGCAGATCGCTGGCACCGTCGCGTGCAGCCTGTGCCAGCAGCGCGTTGATCATGCGGATCACCGGCGCATCATCCTGCGCATCCAGCAGGTCGGTGACCTCCGGCATGTCCTGCATCAGCCGGTCCAGATCGACTTCACTTTCGGCGGCACCGACCACGGCCGCGGCATCACCGCCGTCACGGTACTGCTCACCCAACCGCTGCTGCCAGGTCGCCGCATCCAGGGCATGGAAAGGCAGCGGGCCATGCCGGCGGCGCAGCTCGGCCACGGCCCACGCCGCCGTGTCGGCCGTGCCGAGCAGCACCGGCTCGCCACCGGCTTCGGACAGCATCACGCCGTGGCTGCGCACCCACGCGTATGGCAGCGGCACAACGGCGCTCACGGCCCGATCACCAGTTCCGGCGTGTAGCCCAGCCCGCGCAGCTGCTGCAATGCCGGATCCAACTTCGCCGGATCACGCGGCAACCGCACGCGCAGGCGTTGCCCACCCTCGCCCGGCGTCGCCTCCGCGTAGGCCTGCAGGCCCAGCGCCCGCACCTGCGCCACGCCCTGGCTGGCACGGCTCGGCTCCAGCCCCTGTGCGAACTGCACCAGCTGCGCATCGCCGTCACCGGCCGGATACAACGCTGCCAGGCTGGTGTTCTGCAACGGCTGGCCGTGGCCATCGCGCGCATTGCCCTGGCCGAGTACCGACAGGTCCTGCGGTGGCAGCTGCGGCGCCGACAGCGCGGGCAAGGCCCAGCTCTGTACGGGCTGCGCGCCGGCCTGCGCATTGCGCATGTAGTCGTAGCGGTCGCGGGTCAGGCGCTGTCCGGCGGCCGGGTCGCGTACCACGTGCGGGCGCAGGAACACCATCAGGTTGGTCTTGGCGCGCTTGCGCGTGTCGCTGCGGAACAAGGCGCCCAGCACCGGGATCTTCCCCAGCCCCGGCACCGCATCACGGCCATGGCTGACGCTGTCTTCCAGCAGGCCACCGAGCACCATGATCTGGCCATCGTCCAGCAGCACGCTGGTATCGAGTGCGCGCTTGTTGGTGATGATGCCGGCCGTGCTGTTCGCGCTCTGCGCGTCGATGCTGCTGACTTCCTGGTAGATGTCCAGCTTCACCGTACCGCCCTCGGAAATCTGTGGGCGCACCCGCAGCTTCAGGCCCACGTCTTCGCGCACGATGGTCTGGAAGGGGTTGTTGCTGCCGCCGCCACCGTCGGTCACGTAGCGGCCACTGACGAACGGCACGGTCTGGCCGACCATGATGCTGGCTGCCTCGTTGTCCAGCGTCATCAGGTTCGGCGTCGACAGGATGTTGGCGCCGCCCTTGCTCTGCAGCGCAGTGGCCAGCGCCTTCATGTTGAGGATCTGGCCGACACCGGGCAGGTTGATGGTGCCGTCGATCACGCCGATCTTCAGGCCATCCTCGGGCAGCACGTCCAGCGTGGTACGCGCACCGGTATTGAGCCCGCTACCGCCGGTAGCGCCCCCGAAATGGGTGCCGCCAAACGTACGGCCATTGCCCAGCATCCACTGCACGCCCAGCTCGGCCGCGTCGGTCTGGTTGACCTCCACGATCAGGCTTTCCACCAGCACCTGCGCACGGCGCTGGTCGAGCTGGTCGATCACCCGCCGAAGGTTGCGGTACACCGGCTCCGGCGCCGAAATCAGCAGGGTGTTGGTGGCCACGTCCGCCTGTACCGAAATGCCGTTATGGCTGAAGCCGGTGCTTCCTGCATCGATCGGGTCGCGCCGGCTCGGGTCCAGCCGCTGCGATTCCAGCGCATTGCCTCCGGGCTTGGCCTGCTGCGGCTGCGACGGCTGGATGGGCGTGGAACGGTTGGCGTCACCCGGCAGCGGGGTGATGCCTTCGTTGCTGCCCATGGCCGGTGCATCGCTCTGTCCGGCCACCACGCCACGCAGCACACCGGCCAGCTGGTTGGCCTGGGCGTTGCGCAGGTAGACCACATGCAGGTTGCCGGACTCGTCCTGGGCACGGTCCAACTTCTCCACCAGCTGCCGCGCCAGGCGGGTGCGGCCTGGGCTGCTGGAACGCAGCAGCACGCTGTTGCTGCGCGGATCGGCCATCACCACCACCTTCTGGCCCGGCTCGGCGCCCTGCGCATCCAGCAGCGGCGCAACCATGGCCGCCACGTCCACCGCAATGCCCTGCTGCAGCTTCACCACATCGGTGTCCATGCCGGCGGGCGTGTCGACGCTGGCGATCACCCTCGCGATGCGCTCCAGGTTGTCGGCGTAGTCGGTGATCACCAGGGTGTTGTTGCCTGGATTGGCGGTGATCGGGTTGTCCGGGCTGATCATCGGCCGCAGCACAGCCACCAGCGCCGCCGCACTCTCATAGCGCAGCGCAAACGTACGCGTGGCGATCTCGCCCCCTGCACCACCGCTGCCCACCCGGCCACCGAGCAGCTTGGCATCGGCCTGCGGCACCACCCGGCTGACGCCGCCGTTCTCGACCACGGCGAAGCCTCTCATGCGCAGTGCGCCCAGCAGCAGCTGGTAGGCCTGGGTACGGCTGACCGGGCCATCGGAAACCACCGTCATCTTGCCGGTCACGCGTGGGTCGACCAGGAACTGGCGCCCGGTGAAGCGCGCCGCCATGCGCAGCACGCCACCGATATCGGTATCCACCAGGTTCAGCTGCACCGGCTCATCGCGGGTGTCCTGCGCCGCCACCGGCGCCGGCACGTGGGCCATGCCCACGATCAGTGCCAATGCGGCACTGCAGGCAAGGCTGCGCATCGCCCTCATGGATGGGCACCCGCAGGAGCCACCATCACGATGTTTCCGGAAATCCTTGCCGCCGGCATGTTCGCATCCCCTGTGCGTGTCAATTGCAACTGCTGCAACTCGATGGCCGGATCGGCCAGCAGCGGCAGCAGCCAGTTCCATAGCGCATCGGCGGGAACGGCCCGTACCTGCAGGTGCCAGCACCCGTCGCGCGCTTCGATATGCAGGCCGCCAGCCAGACCGGCGGACTTGATCTGGTCACGCAGCCCGGCCAGGGTCGGATGCTGGCCCTGCGCCAGCTGCTGGCGCTCACGGGCGCGTAGCAGCGGTGCCAGTGCGCGATGCTGCGCCTGCAGCCGTGGCAGTTCGGCCTGCCAGTGCGTGCGCTGCTTCAGCAGGGGCTCCAGCCAGGACGACCACAGGCCCGCCACCAGCAGCGCCACAACCATCACCCACAGCATCAGCCGGTCGCGCGGTGGCAGGCGTTGCCAGCGCTGCTGCAGGCCCGCCAGCCCCTCGCCCAGCCGCAGGGTTCGGGTCGTCACTGTCCCGCTCCGCTCACCCGCAGGCGTCCACCGGCGTCGCGCGCCAGCTGCAGCCCCTGCGCCTGCATCGCTTGCTGCCAGTGCTCAAGCCGCTGTGGATCGTCAGCCAATGCCTGGGCATCGGCGTCCAGCTCCAGGTACACCTGCCCGGGTTGGTAGTGCAGGCTGTGCACCTGCCCCGCCAGCTCCGGAACCGCATGCAGCGTGCTGGCGACCTGGCGCTGCAGCGCCGGCAACGGCGGCGCTGGCGGCGGAACCGCCAGCGCTCGCCTTGCCTGCAACACCGGGTCCACCACGTCGGTGATCTCCGGAAAGCGTGCGCTGAACTGCCGTGCCATGTCCTGCTGCAGCGCCTCACCCTCGACCCGCCAACGCGAGACCTGCCACTGCAGGCCAAGTGCAGCCAGCAGCACCGCCGCCAGTGCCAGGCCGATCGCCAGTCGCGGCGCTTGACGGCCTGCGCCGGGCAGCGGCAATGACCACCCCGGCAACGGGCCACAGGCCTGCCGTTCATGCGCGACGGCGGTGCCCGGCAGGCTGTCCGGCCACGTCGGCGGCACGCTGCCGATCCACTGCACGGCCTGCACGCCGGCCTGTTGCAGGCGGGTGGCCAACGCCTGCATCACCGCAGACGCGTCACGTCCGCCATACCATTGGACAAGTCCCCGATCGCGCCCGCTGCGCACCAGCAGATGCTCGCCGCTGACCTGCAGCGTGGCGTGGCCGTCCTGCCAAGGCAGCAGCAGTGGCGTCGGATACAACGCCTGCAGCTGCAGCGCACACGAGGCCAGCAGCTGCTGCGCCTGCGCGATGGCCTGCTGGCCGAGCCAGGCCACCGGAACCGTACCGTCTGCCGCCTGCGCACCGTGGGCCAGCGCCACCTCCTGCAGGTCATCCAGCAGCATGGCCTCCACCTCGCCCTGCAACGCCGCCTGCAGGCGGCGCCCGGACAGCGCCGGCAGCTGCAGTTCCAGCAGGATCAGGTCGTTCGGGTCAAGGCAGGCATGCACCGCCGCCCGCGGATGCCGCAGGCCCAGCGCGGCCAGCGTGTCGCGGCCGTGTGCCACTACCTCGTCCTTGTGAAGCCGCGCCCAGTCCACCGCGCTGTCGGCGCGCAGGTGCGCCAACGGCGGCAGGCGCACCCGAAGCTGCACCGTCATGCGCCGATCCTCGTCCACACCCGTTGTACACGTACCCCGTCGTCGCGGTACTCGCGCCAGAGCAGCGCGCGAAAATCAACCGCGCTGCCGTCAGCCTGCACCCGGCCCACGGCCAGGAACCACTCGCTATGGATACCCAGTGGAAGCACGGCCATCTGTTCGTTGCTCAGTTGGAGTCGGTTGGCGATGTCACCGCGGTTGAGCAGCCAGTGGCCGGCGTCGCGCTCAGCGAGCAGCGCCTGCAGCCTTGCCGGTTCCACCGCAGGCGTTACCGCCTGCAGAACGCTCAGGTCGCTGGTATTGGCGTTGACCAGGGTCTGCGCCGGCAGCACCACGGTGCGTCGCGCCAGCGCCTGCAACGCCACCGGATCGGCACCGGCCAGTGCCTGCGCGATCAGTGATTCGCGCGGCAGTGGGGCCTGTGCCTGGATGTCACCGTCGCGCAGGCGCGCCTGGATGTGGTCCGCCGCGGATGCGCAGGCACCCTGGCCAAGCCCCTGTGCAGCACACAACGCGATGAACGCGCGCCGCGCCCCGGGGTCCGGCCTGCCCTGTGCCAGCAGGTTGCGCAGGTTGAACATCGACTGCGCATCGACCAGTTGCAGCTGCACCGGCAACGGCGCCTGCAGTTGCAACGGGCGCGCCCAGCGCCCGCTGCGCACCGTGGTCAGCTGTTCCTTTACATCCTCACGCAGCTGCTGCGCCGCACGCTCCAGCGTGGCGTCCACCGCCATGCGCACCTGCGCGCGCAACTGGTCGCCGCGCAGCGCACGCAGCTGCGCCGACTGCCGGGTCAGCAGCGCGGTGGCAATCACGGCCACCAATGCCACCACCAGCAGGGCGACGATCACCGCCATGCCACGCTGGCGCGTGCACGAGACCGAACGCGTCGGGGCTGCCATCAGCACGCCTCACAGCTGCCAGGAGCCGATGTCTGCGTTCCCGGCGTCGCCACCGGGCTTGCTGTCCGCACCCAGCGAGAACACATCGATGTCGCCATGAGTGCCTGGAACCTGGTACTGGTACGGATGGCCCCACGGGTCATTCGGCAGGCGATCCAGGTACGGCGTCACCGGCAACGCACCGCTGCCCTGCGGCGGCTTCACCAGCGCCTGCAGGCCCTGTTCGGCACTGGGATAGCGCCCATTGTCCAGCTTGAACAACTTCAGCGCCTGCATCAGCGCCGCGATGTCCTGGCGCGCCGCCACCACGCGCGCCTGGTCCGGACGGTCCATCAACCGCGGCACGATCAGCGCGGCAAGGATGCCGATGATCACCACCACCACCATGATCTCGATCAGGCTGAAGCCCTGCTGCCGAGCCCTGCGACCACCTGCCTGCCTTGCCATTGTTCCGCCCTCGTCATCCTGGAAGAGACCGCTGCACCATGGTCAGCGGTGCATGTGTCAGTACGATAAACATCCGCCTGCGATTCGCTGCGCGGTTGCCTGTGCGGGCGCACGTGCAGCCGGCACGCGTGCCGCCTCGAGCAGGTGCGGCGGCACGCTGGCCAGTGTTTGGTCGATGCACTTGCGCAGCAACGGATGCACGCACGCCTGCAGCAGGCGCACGCACTGCGTCGGCGACCACGCGGTGCCGTGGTCGAGCCCGATGAACATGCGGTAGGCCTGGTGGTAGCGCAGGTCGTCGTACACACGCTGCGCACTGTTGAGGTCACGTACGTTCACCAGCAGGGCCGCACGTTGCAGCAGTCGCGCATCGGCTGCGCCAAGCGGCAGCGCGCTCATGGCCGCGTCGGGCCAGGGCCGCATCCGCAGGTCGAGGGCCTTTCGAAGTGCCGCCAGTGGATGCGCACTGCTGTCCAGTGCCGCCCAGCGCGCCGCGTCCGCCCAGGCGTCACTGGACAGCACCCAGACCCACGAGCGCCCGTAACGCTGCACGTTCAGGGGCGTGTGCCGTGCCTGCTCCAGTGACTGGCTCAGGTGGCGATCCAGCTCCAGCATGCTGATCCTGCGACTGTCTTCCATCTGCGCCGCCCGTGCTCCGCGACGCGTGGTGCGTCGTACTCTGGAGAAGACGTCAGCAAGGCAGGTGAAGCGACACCGCGAATGCAACTCTGTGCACGGGATGGCGCTTCATCGGCAACGTCATCGCAGCGTCATCCGCCTGCAGGCTTCGCGCTGCAGCCGCGGTGCGTCACCCCCACAACGGCGGGCCAGTACCGCCACGTCGCTGCGGGCAGCGAATGCGACCAGTGCATCGGTCATGTCCACGTCATCGCACCATGACGCCAGCGCGACGCGCAGCGCGGGCAGCTGCCACCCGTCCATCACCCCATGGGCGCCCGCCACGAACCAGTGCCAGAGCCGATGATGCAGCACCTGCTCATGCAGCTGCGTGAGATCGTCGATGCCATGCATGTCCGCCAACAGCAGTGCGCGTGCGAGCGCCGCAGGCGGCAGCGCCCCGGATTCGACCAAGGGCATCTCCTGCTGCTGCAACCGCAGCAGCATCGCCAAGGGGTGTGACTGCGGATTGAAGTCCAGCAGCACCGCCTGCTGCTGCCACTGCGCGTCAGACACCACGCACACCCAGGGCGAACCATAACGATGCACCATCAGGGGCCTTCGCTGGGTGGTTTCCAGCAATGCAGACAGATTGCGACGCAGATCGAGCACACCGATGGTCTCGTTGCGCATCCTTGGCTTCTCCTCGCTTGCAACAGCCCTGCGCGGCGCGCACGGCCAGCGCCTTCATCTATCCAAGGACGGCGATGCCACCCGGAAAGCGACGCAGATCCAGCGACATCGTCAGTCGCAGCTGCTCCAGCGCCGCGTCCGGATCATCGATGCGGAAGCGGCCACTGACCGGCGCGCGCGCCAATGCCGATTCACCCAGCAGTACCTTGCCCCGCCGGTAACGGTTGATCTCGTCCACCACCTCGCCCAGCGGTGCGCGGCGGAACACAAGCATGCCTTCGGTCCAGGCACTCACTTCCGAAGCTACGGCCTCGGCCACGACGCCACTGAGGCGCTCGTCGAACCGGGTCTGCTGGCCGGCCTGCAGCTGCAGGCGGCCCTGCGGGTGCTCGATACGGGCGCTACCCTGCAGGCAGGTCACCCGTACCTGCCCGTGGGTGTTGCGCACGTCCAGGCGCACCGCACCTTCATCGGCAATCACGCAACCCGGGCCCGCGAACAGTGCCAGGCGCAGGCCAGCACCGGTTTCGATCGCGGCCTGGCCCTGCACCAGCTCGAAGCCTTCGCCCTGCGCGTGCGCGCGGCGGCGCAGGCTGCTCTGCGTATCCAGTTCGATCTTGAGCTGCGGCGAGGGCGCGATCTGTAGTCGTTCACCGGTGCCGGTGTGGAAATCGGCCGCCATCGCCGTCACCGACGGCCACAATCCCAGCGGCGGGCGGAGCGCCGCCACCACCACCAGACTGGCCGGCGCCGCCACCGCAGCGCTCAGGAAGGCGCGCCGGCTCCAGCGCTGGGCCGGCGTCGGCGCGACCGGTTGGCGCGCGGCGGCGGGCAGTCGCTCGCCGGCCAGCTGCACCTGCTCCCACTGCCGGCGCGCACGGCCAAACGCTTCACGATGACGCGGGTCGGACTCGCACCATGCACGGAACCGGCGCCCATCGGCAGCGGTCGCCTCGCCCGAGGTCAGCCGCACCACCCACGCGTGGGCCTGACGCTCAACGGCATCCAGCGGGCGTTGCGGGCGGTCGTCAGGATCCATGGGAGCTCATGCCGGACCCGCACGCTGCGGGGTTCTGCTCGGCGTCAAAGTGTAGACGGATGCCGTCGCTCAGAACCGCACCTGGCGCCCCTGCCCACTGCGTTCGGCCAGGTAGTCCTGGGCTGCCTTCAGCTCCCGCTGCACCAACCGCAGCGACACACCGAGGTGGTCGGCCACGTCACGCTGCTGCAGGCCATCGACGCGGATCGCCAGCAGGATGCGACGACGACGCTCGGGCATGCGCTGCAGCAGGCCGACCATGTCTTCCAGCGCGAAGTCGAGCTCGGCCGCCTGTGCCGGCCCCGGCCCCGGGTCGGCCATGTCCATCAGCGTATCCACCTCCTCCAGGCTCAGCAGGCGGTGGTCTGCCCGTTGGCGGTCGATCACGGTGTTCATCGCCATCCGCAGCAGGTAGGCCGCAGGGTTCTGCACCGCGTCCAGGCGGTCACGTCGCGCACTCAGGCGCATCCACGTGTCCTGCAGCGCGTCGCCGGCCAGCTCTTCCGATCCGAGCTTGCGCACCAACCGGCGTTTCAGCTCGTCGTAGGCACCCAGAAGGTGGTCCATCAGATCAACCGCCCCAGCCGTACCGTTGTTCATGTCCGAATCCTTGAAGTCATGGAAGGGGCGCGCGCCGGCCACAGTCGTGGTCGGTGCCGGAAGGACGGATCTGCAGCGTCACCGGCTGTGGCAGCGCGGCGGCGTCGGCCGCCAGCACCAGGCCGTGCAGCGCCTGCAGCAGGCGTGCGTCGCGGCGATCACTGCCACTGCCGGACAGCAGCTCGGGCTCGCTCACCTGGCCCGCGCCGTCGATGCGGAAGCGCAGCGTTGCGGCATAGCGGCCGGGCGCAATCTCCGGGTCGTCACAGAACGCCGCACGCAGCCGCTGCTGCAACCCGCCGTAGCGACGCCGGCGTTCGGCCCCGGGCAGCCCCGCGCCAACATCGGGTTCCGCGGCCGAGGGCTTGCCCCGGCGCAGCACCACACGCTGCTCGCCGATCACCTCGGCCTCGATCCCGGTGTCCTGCAGCAGCGACTCCAGCGCCACAAGCGGCGCCAGGCTCCCGCGCAGCGCATGGCTGCTGCGGCCCGAAGCAAGGTCGCCGGGATACATCACCGACCACCCACTGATGACACTGAAGCGCTCGACCGCCTGTTCCAGCGGCTGCGCAGGGATGTCGTAGGCGTGAACCGCGTCCTGTGCGGCAGCGGCAAAGGACAGCAGCAGCCATGCGGCGATGGCCACCTTCCAAGTTCTGACCGCGTGGTGTCCATTCAGCCCCCTGACGTAGAACACATGACCCTCGGCAGCGACAGCAGCTGCAACGGTCGCGCACCACGACCGGAACCCCGGCCCACGCGCGACCCGCAAGCGGGCTCAAACCGTACCGGGGGCACATGTCATTGCGATGACCGCCGCCACGGCTGACGCCGGGTCAGGCCCTGCGAAGCCAGTCACGCGTCAGGAATCAATGAATCGAACAGGCATGATCATCTGCCCCAGGGGTCAAAACCCGTTGCGCAACAACGGGATCCGACCCCGACGGATCGCGGGGAACTGTCAGGGGGGGGGGGGGGGGGGGGGGGGGGGGGGGGGGGGGGGGGGGGGGGGGGGGGGGGGGGGGGGGGGGGGGCCCCCCGCCCCGGGGTTGGGGGGTGGGGTGGCGGCTCCCCCCCCCCCCGCCCCCCCCCGCCCCCCAGAGCCGGATGTTGGTTCTGTGTTATTTGGGTCCGGCGCTGCGAGAAACGCCCCCCCCCCCCCCCCCCCCCCCCCCCCCCCCCCCCCCCGCCGCCCGCCGGCGGGGCCGCGCCCCCCGCCGCGCCCCCCCCCGCCCCCCCCCCCCCCCGCCCCCCCCCCCCCCCCCCCCCCCCCCCCCCGCCCCCCCCCCCCCCCCCCCCCCCCCCCCCCCCCCCCCCCCCCCCCCCCCCGCCCCACGGAGCATCGCTGTTGCTGTTGTTGCTCCTGAGGTTGCCGGCCAGCAGCCGGCACTACCCGCGGGTGCCGGGTGCAACCCGGCCGCAAACCCCATCCCTCAAAGCGGCAGCTGGGTCGTCTGCTTGATCCGCTGCATCGGAATCTCGGTCTTGGTGTTCTGCACGCCGGCGATCCGGTTCAGGTGCTGCATCTGGAACTGCCGGTAGGCATCAAGGTCGGCCACCGCCACCCGCAGCAGGAAATCGCAGTCACCGGCCATCAGATGGCATTCCAGCACTTCCGGGAAAGACTTGATGCTGTTGATGAAGTGGTTGGTGGTGTCCTCGTCCTGCCCGCGCAGCCACACCCGCACGAACACGGTGAAGCCGCGGCCCACCTTGGCCTCGTTCAACAGCGCCACGTAGCGGTCGATGTAACCGCCCTCCTCCAGCAGCCGCACCCGGCGCAGGCAGGCCGACGGCGACAGCCCGACCAGACGGGCCAGCTCCAGGTTCTGCAGGCGGCCGTCGCGCTGCAGGGCGTCGAGGATGCGGCGATCAAGGTTGTCGAGCTGGTACTGCATGCAATTTCGTCCTGGTCGACTCTGGCCGCATGGAATATCAATCATCCAGAATCCAGTGGCATCAACGCAACCCGATTTCGTGATCGGACCGCTAGCATGGGCCACCCCCACCTCGTCGTGCCGTTCCATGGACGCCCGTACCACCCTCCCCCTGCCTAACACCTGCGATACCGCGCCGCGTGCCGAATTCCTGCGCGGCCTGTGCGCCGCCGTACCGGTGATGATCGGCTTCATTCCGTTCGCCCTGGTGCTCGGCGCGCAGGCGGCCCAGAAGGGCCTGAGCGCACTGGAAGTACCGCTGATGACCGGCCTCAACTTCGCTGGCGGTTCGGAGTTCGCCGCCGTCGAACTGTGGACCTCGCCACCGCACATCGCACTGATCGTGGCGATCACCGCGCTGGTCAACAGCCGCCACCTGCTGATGGGCGCCAGCCTGGCCCCGCTGCTGCAACACCTGCCGCGCCGCCGGGTGCTGCCGGCGCTGTTCTTCATGTGCGACGAAAGCTGGGCAATGGGCGTGGCCGATGCGTGTCGACGCGCGCTGGGCTTCAGCCTGGCCTACTACCTGGGCGTGTCGGCCGGCCTGTACACGGTCTGGGTGGCCTGCACCGCACTGGGCGCGATCGTCGGCCCGATGCTGGGCGACATCCACGCCTACGGCTTCGACATGGCCTTCCCCGCCGTGTTCCTGGTACTGCTGCGCGGCATGTGGCAAGGCATGAAGGCGGCGCGGCCGTGGCTGGTCAGCCTGGTGGTGGCCGCCGCCACCTACCTGCTGATCCCGGGCGCGTGGTACGTGGCCAGCGGCGCACTGGCCGGCCTGGCCGCCGCCTGGCTGCTGGCGGAGGACCCGGCATGATCTTCAATGGACTGATCCACTGGACCTCGGTGTTGACCATCGTGCTGATGGCCGCCGCCACCTACCTGACCCGCATTGTCGGTTTCCTCGCGCTGCGTAACCGCACGTTGAGCAAACGCGCAGTGACGGTGATGGAAGCCGCGCCGGGCTGCGTGCTGATCTCGGTGATCGCCCCGGACTTCGTCGCTGACAAGCCGGCCGACCTGGCTGCACTGGCGATCACCCTGCTGGCCGCCACGCGGCTGTCGATGCTGCCGACGGTGCTGATCGGCGTGGTCTCGGCGGGTGTGTCGCGTTATCTGATGGGGTAGCTACCGGTACGCCGGGCAACGCCCGGCGGACCGTAGTGGCGCCGCGATGCAATCAAGCGCTGCTGCTTGCCGCCAGCAGGCACAGGCTGCGCGGCGGCAGCGTCCAGGCGCCTTCCCCATCCGGCTCCAACGGCGTTTCGTCGGTCTGCAGGAGTACGCGCCGGAACGACAGGGCGTCGTCTGACACACAGAACCGCTGCGGCTGCTCCCCGGCGTTCAACAACAGGGCCAGGCTGACATGCCGCCCGGGCTCGCGCAGGCCACTGTCCGGACTGCGACCGTCCAAGATGATCAGCAGCGCACGCAGCCCTGCGTCATGCCAGTCCGCTTCCTCCATGCCGCGACCATCGGGATGCCGCCAGTCGATATCGCGCAGGCCCAGCGCCTCATCGTATTCGCCGCGCAGGAACCGGTTCCTGCGCAGCAGGCCATAGCGTCGGCGCAGCGACAGCGCCCGCCGCACGAACGCCACCTGCGCCTGGGCTGCCGGCTGCGCAGCACGCTCCCAGTCGATCCAGCTCAGCGGGTTGTCCTGGCAGTAGGCGTTGTTGTTGCCCTGCTGCGAATGGCCGAACTCATCGCCGGCCAGCAGCATGGGGGTGCCCTGCGCCAGCAGCAGCGTGGCCAGCAGGTTGCGCATCTGCCGCGCACGTACAGAGAGGATCGCCGGATCATCGGTCTCACCCTCCACGCCATGGTTGCTGGAAAGGTTGTGCGAATGGCCATCACGGTTGTCTTCGCCGTTGGCTTCGTTGTGGCGGTCGTTGTAGCTCACCAGATCATGCAGCGTGAACCCATCGTGTGCCGTTACCAGATTGATGCTGGCCGACGGCCGCCGGCCGTGGTGCTCGAACAGGTCGGCCGAGCCGGTGAAGCGCGTGGCGAACTCCGCCAGCTGGCCGCCATCGCCGCGCCACAGCGCGCGCGCCGTATCTCGGAAACGGTCATTCCATTCGGCCCAGCCCGGCGGGAACTGGCCCAGCTGGTAGCCGCCCGGGCCGATGTCCCAGGGCTCGGCGATCAGCTTCACCTGGCTCAGGATCGGGTCCTGGCGCACGGCATCAAGGAAGCTGCCCGAAGCGTCGAACCCATGCCGTTCACGGCCGAGTATGGTCGCCAGGTCGAAGCGGAAGCCGTCCACCCGCATCTCGGTCACCCAGTAGCGCAGCGAGTCCATCACCATGCGCAGTGCACCGGCATTGGTCAGGTCGAACGTGTTTCCGGTGCCGGTATCGTTGATGTAGTAGCGGCGATCATCGGCCAGGCGGTAGTAGCTGGCGTTGTCGATGCCCTTGAAGGACAGCGTAGGGCCCAGCTCATTGCCTTCGGCGGTGTGGTTGTAGACCACATCCAGGATCACTTCGATGCCAGCATTGTGCAGCCGCGCGACCATCTGCTTGAACTCGGCCACGGTGCCCAGCGACAGGTAACGCGGCTGCGGCGCGAAGAAGCCGATGGTGTTGTACCCCCAGTAGTTGCGCAGCCCGCGCTCGAGCAGCTGCTGGTCATCGACGTAGGCGTGCACCGGCAGCAGTTCGATGGCGGTCACGCCCAGATGGCTGAGGTGGTCGACCACTGCGTCATGGCGTAGGGCAGACAAGGTGCCACGCTCGGCCTGCGGAACATCGGGGTGTTGCATGGTCAGCCCGCGCACGTGCGCTTCGTAGATCACGGTCCGGTCCCAGGGCGTGGCAGGTGCCCGCTCGGCACCCCAGCTGAAGGCCGGATCGATCACGGCACAGCGCGGCATGTAGCTGGCGCTGTCGCGGCGGTCGAAGCTCAGGTCGCCATCGCGGTGGCCCAAGGTGTAGCCGAACAGGTGGGGGGCCCACTTCAGTTCGCCCACAATCTGCTTGGCGTAGGGGTCCAGCAGCAGCTTGTTGGGGTTGAAGCGATGGCCTTCCTCGGGCGCATAGGGGCCATGCACCCGGTAGCCATAGCGCTGGCCGGGCCTCACGTCCGGCAGGTAGCCATGCCAGATCTCGTTGGTGTACTCGGGCAGCGCGATGCGTTCCACTTCGCGGTTGCGTGCATCGAACAGACAGAGTTCAACCCGGGTGGCATGCCGCGAGTACAGCGCGAAGTTCACACCCAGCCCGTCCCAGGTCGCCCCCAGCGGGAAGGGCCGGCCTTCGCGCACGCGCGAGGTCTGCGTCCACTTACGGCTCGCCATCGGTGCCCTCCTCCTCGCGCGCGGCGGCGATCTCGGCCTCCACCAGCCGCTCGGCCATGTGCCAGTGCCGTTGCTGCTGATCATCCGGGCGCCCTTCTGCCTCCCAGATCTGGTGGGCCAGTGCCTCAATCCGCTGCCGTCGTTCCCTGCTGTCCATCCCTACCTGCCTCCTCGTTGATCCATATCGCCAACGGGCTGCCAGCCAGAAGCCTGGCCACGTCCGTGGTTGCGTTGAAATGTTCGATACGCCCGTCAAGGACGTTGCGCATGGGGCCTGTCGGCACCCCACGCAGCGTCACATCGCTGCCGACGTCGCGCGGCGCATGCAGGCTTGGGCCAGGCACGGCGGTGGGCGAACCACGCCGCACGACCACCAGCAGCATCTGCGCCTGATGCCTGCGCGTGAACGCCAGCCACGGTGAGCGCACCGGCGCCGACAGCGGCTGCAGCGCGCCGTGCAGGAACAGCTGCGGGTGCCTGCGGCGGCAATCCAGTAATCGCCGGAGTAGAAATGCCTTGATCCCACCGTCCCGCCAGTCCTCCAGTAGCGCGGGCCACGCGCGCGCATCACGCAGCCAGGCCTGCCGCGCTGGATAATCCACGGCGCGCCGGTTGTCCGGGTCCACCAGGCTCAGGTCCCAGCCTTCACCGCCTTGGTAAAGATCGGGCACGCCGGGAAGGCAGTGCTGCAGGCACAGCTGTGCCAAGCCGTTGCAGGCGCCCGCCGGCGCGATGCGCGCCACGAAGGTCGCCAGCGCCTCCCGCACCGGCTGCAACGGCGCTCCATCCAGCAGCGCGTGCAGCCACTGCGCGGCGCCCTCCTCCACGGCCACGTTGGGATCGGACCAGCTGCTGACCCGCTTGCCCTCGCGCAACGCCTTGGTCAGCCATTGCACCATCCTCGATGCGAAGCCTGCGCCGGGGGTACCGTGCATCGGCCACGCGGCCACGAGCGCCTGCCATAGCGCATAGGCCTCGGCACTCGGCAATGGCATTGGCGCGCCGGCGCGGGTCGCCATCCGGCCCCAGCGCCGCACCGCGTCCCGCCACTCGACCGTGCAGGTACTGAGAACCGCCAGCCGTGCCCGGCTGTCGGCCCCGCGCTTGTGATCGTGGGTCGCCAGCGCAAGCAGCGCCCTGGGATGGCGCCGCAGGCGCCCGGCTGCATGTTCCAGCAGCTCGCGCCCTTCCATGCCCAGCCGCTGCGGATCACTGCCGACTTCGTTGCGCGACAGCAGCCTGAAATAGCGATAGAACCCGGTATCTTCCACCGACTTGGCATTCAACGGCGCGGCCAGCTGCCCGAACCGTACGCGCAGCTCGGTTTCAGCCGGCGCCTGGCCGGGAAGTGCCTGCAGCAGCAGATCCAGCGCGGCGCATGCCGCACCGTCCAGCGCCTCGCGCGCAGCAGCTGCAGCGTCCACCAGCGCCTTTCGTTCACCCGCCCCCTGCAGCGAATAGGGCCGGTAGGTGCGGTAATGCCGCAGCAATGAAGCCAATGCGCGTGCCAGCGCAGCCACTCCGATATCGGCCTCGGCCAGCCGGGGCTGCAGGACCTGCTGCGCACTGCGCAGCAGCCGCTGGAAGTCTGCGTGAAGGCCCTGGCGCAACATCATGCCGCGAGCGTCCTGCTGGATCCGGTCGAAGCTGCGCGGATCACCGCCCAGCGCCTGCCACGTGCGCGAGAGCGCGGGTGCAGCCGCCGGAT
This sequence comes from Stenotrophomonas maltophilia group sp. Smal12, assembly GCF_037079935.1. Classification (NCBI taxonomy): domain Bacteria; kingdom Pseudomonadati; phylum Pseudomonadota; class Gammaproteobacteria; order Lysobacterales; family Lysobacteraceae; genus Stenotrophomonas; species Stenotrophomonas maltophilia group sp. Smal12. The sequence continues at coordinate 92,834 of NZ_JBAWUK010000004.1, forward strand.
CGTGCAACCAGGCACCGGTCTGGTCCATGAAGTCATAGCCGGTGGTGCCGTCGCAGGCCCAGCTGTCGGGCAGCTGCTCGCCCTCGGCCAGTATCTTCTCCACATGCAGGCTCACCGCCTGCGGATCACGGCCGCCGGCCGCACAGGCTGCGTCGAGCGATTCACGAAGGCGCCGCAGGTAGGCGCCCGGGGAAGACAGGCCATCCACATGATCGATACGCAGGCCGTCCACCCATCCCTCGCGTACCAACCGCAGCGGCAGCGCATGCACCGCCTCGAACACGTCATCGCGCTCCACCCGCAGCGCGGCCAGTTCATTGATATCGAAAAAGCGCCGGTAGTTCACCTGATCGCCCGCCGTGCGCCACCAAGCCAGCCGGTAGTGCTGCCGCTGCAGCAGCGTATGCAGCCGTTCAACGCTGCGGTTGCAGCGCTCGGCCCACGCCGGCCACTGCGCGGAGTCCAGTGGATGGCTGCGCGGCGACAAGGGCAACGCCAGACCATGGTGGCGCAGCACGGGACGCGCGTTGTCCACCACCACGCGCACTACGCCATCGCGCACCGCGTCGTGCAACGGCCGGTCCAGTGCAGGCAGCCAGAGCCGGCCCTCGCAGCCCGGCGCCTCCCAGTCGATGTCAAACCATGCTGCGTGCGGGCTTCGACGCCCGTGCATCAGCACATCGTTCCACCAATGGCTGTGCGGGGACGCCGCCAGATGGTTGGGTACGATGTCGAGGATCAGGCCCATGCCGTGCGCGCGCGTCGCTGTGGCCAGTTGCCGGAAGGCTTCTTCGCCGCCCAGTTCCGGATTGATGCAGGCCGGGTCGATGCCATCGTAGCCATGCGTAGACCCAGGCAGCGCAGCGGCGATCGGCGACAGGTAAAGGTGGCTGACGCCCAGCGCGGCGTAGTACGGCAGCTGCATCGCGGCGGCCTCGAGGTCGAAGCCTGCATGCAATTGCAGGCGTACGGTGGCACGCAATGGAGTCATCGCCGCTCCCTCCGCCGCGTTGCGCTGAACCGGGCAATACGCGCGTCAACCGCGTCCTGTTCCCATGCCAGCGGTAGCCGCCGGCGCCAGTTCGGATGGCCGTTGACGGTGCCCGGCAGGTTCACCTGCGCGCGGCTCCCCAGCGCATCTTCCAGCGGGAGCAGCGCCAACCGCGAAGGCGCGTGCGCGACCAGCGACAGCGCACGCGCTTCCAGCGTCGCGCCCTCGCCTCGGGCAACGGCGGACAGTCCCTGCACCTCACTGGCGCGCGCGTGCAACGCCGCTGCAAGCCCGGTCAGCTCACCCAGGCGGGCACGCCAGCGCAGGTCGCGCCCGTGCAGCCAGCCGGACAGCGGTGGCAGATCATGGGTGGAGGGCATGGCCACCGCATCGCGGCGCCACCTTGGCGCAGGCAGGAAGTGTTCACCCTTGCGGGCGAACGGCAGCACCTCGATGCCCAGGATGCCGCGGGCTGCCAGCCGCTGGCGAATGCCCGGCGGCACCACGCCCAGGTCTTCACCGATCAGCACGCAGCGATGCCGCCACGATTCCAGAACCAGCAGGTTGATCAGATCATCGAACGGATAGCGCAGGTACACGCCCTGTCCGGCGGCTGAGCCACAGGGAAGCACCCACAGCCGCTGCAGGCCGAGGATATGGTCGATGCGCAGCCCCCCACGGCCGGCCATCACGGCGCGCAGCACGCGAATGAACGGCTCAAAGCCCTCGCGCTGCAGCGCGGAGGGTGACCAGCTGGTGATACCCCAGGCCTGGCCCAGCGGATTGAACGCATCCGGCGGCGCGCCCAGCTCAAGGCCCTGCAGCAGATGGTCGCCGCCGGTCCGGGCCTCGACGCCCTGCGGCGCGCAACCCACCGCCAGATCTGCGATCAGTCCGATCGACGCGCCGTCGTCGCGCAAGCCCGCCTGCACCTGCGCCCAGCCCTGCCGCGCCAACCACTGCGCAAACGCATGGTCGTCGGCGCTTCCAGTGAACCGGTCGGCGGCGTGCTGGCAATAGCGCAGCAGGGATTCGCCCTGCGCATCGCACCACGTCTGCATCTGTTCGTACTGAGCCGGCGCCTGCTGCCGCAGCCACTGGCGCACCTGGCGCAGCCAGCGCCACTTCAACGCCGCCGAGTGCGGCCAGTCGATGCGGCGCGCGGCAGTGGCTGCTGCAACGGCCGTCGCCAGTGCTTCGTCTTCAGCCAGCACGGCGTCGGCTGCTTCCGGCAGTACCTGCGGCAGGGAGGTCTGCAGCGGATCGAGCCAGCGCCGGTCGCTGGGCGAATAGGGGCTGTAACCGGGCCCTGGTGGCAAGCCGGCATGCAGCGGGCTCAACGCCACTGCATCGCCGCCGTGACGGTGCAGCAGTTCGCTCCATCGCGCACAGCCGGCGCTGTCACCGATGCCGGCGTCGTCGCGAGCGCGCAGGCTGTAGACCTGCGCCGACAGGCCCCAGCCGCGCAGCAAGCCCAGCGGCCACCAGGCACGCTGTGGTGCCACCGCAATCGCCTGTTGCCGTCCGCCCTGGCGCCACTGCCAGTAGCCGGGCTGATCCGGCACGCGCCAGCGCCCTTGCGCATCGGGGTGTGCCGGCAGCACTGCGCCCTGCTCATCCACCCAGCACGCTGCGCCTGCCGCCTGGGGCATCGCCAGCAGCTGTCCACAGCAAGCCGTGCGCAGGCCACCGTGCTCGGGCGCTGCATCGCCCTGCAGCGCCTCCAGCACCGCGCGCAGCACGTCCGGTGCGACCTCGCGCGCGGCACCGGCCACGTCGGTCCAGCGGACCAGCAGGCCCGCACGGCCGGCCGCTTCCCGCACCGCTGCATCCGTGCTCATGCGGCGATCCAGCAGGCCAGCACGCCGCCGCCGGCTGGCAGCATCCCGGCCGCGTCCGGCCCCACGACGCAGTCGCCGGCCGGCACCGCATGCGCCACCGGCACAGGGCCCACGTTGATCGCGATCCACCATTGGCCCGAGGGCAACTGCCAGCCCGCCTGCACCGCGCCTTGGCCCAGCACGCGCGCACCCAGCGACCGCGCCTGCAGCAGGCCCGGCTGCAGATAGCGCCTGCGCAGGCCGAGGAACTCGCCCGTGCAGCGCAGCCAGTGCTGCGACCAGGGATCATCGCCGGGCGGCGGCGTGTACGACGCCTGCAGGGTCGCCGCATCGTTCGGGTCCGGAATACGCGCGCGCGAGGCGGCGTCGGCAAAGGCGCTGAAACCAGCGAACTCGCGGCGACGCCCTTCGCGCACCGCCTCGTCCAGCGGCGGCGCGTAGTCGGTGAAGAACAGGAACGGCGATTGCGCCTGCCACGGTTCGCCCATGAACAGCAGCGGGATCATCGGCGTCAGCACGGTCAACGCCAGCGCCGCACGCAGCCGCGCCGGATCCACCAGCATCGACAAGCGCTCGCCGAAAGCACGGTTGCCTACCTGGTCGTGGTTCTGCGCGAATGCCACAAAACGCGCGGGAGACAGGTCAGCGCTGGGTTCGCCGCGGGGATCGCCGCGCAGGTCCGGTTCACCCTGCCAGGCGAATCCTTCGGCCAGGCAGCGCGCCAGCAGTGCTTCGGCGCGACCGGCATAGGCCGCGTAATAGCCCTCCTGCTCGCCGGTCAGCATCACGTGCAGCGCATTGTGGAAGTCGTCATTCCATTGCCCCTGGTAGGCGCCGCGCAACCATCGCGCCTGGTTGCGTTCGTTCTCCAGCACCAGGTGCGCGTGCGGCACCACCGCGTGTACCTCCTCGGCCAGCTGCTGCAGGAAGCGCTCATCATCGATGGCATGCACCGCATCCAGGCGCAGCCCATCGAAGCCGTAGTCGCGCAACCACATCAGCGCGTTGTCGATGAAGAAGCGCCGCACCCAGGGCTGGCGGAAGTCGATGGCCTCGCCCCAGGGAGTACTGCGGTCATCACGGAAGAACCCCCGCGCGTACTGGCGCAGATGGTTACCCTGCGGTCCGAAGTGGTTGTAGACCACGTCCAGCAACACGGAAAGCCCAGCGGCATGTGCCGCCTCGACGAAGGCATTCAGCTCTGCCGGCCCACCGTAAGCATGGGCCGGCGCATACGGGAACACGCCGTCGTAGCCCCAGTTGCGCTGGCCGGGAAACTGCGCGACCGGCATCAGCTCAATGGCGGTGATGCCAATCGCGGCCAGCATCGGCAGCTGCGCGGTCAGCGCCGCGAAGCCGCCGCCGGCCTCGATGTGTACTTCATAGATCACCAGGTCCTGCCAGGCATGCCCGCGCCACGTGGGTTGCACCATGTCCTTGTCCAGCACCACCGCGCTGTCGCCGTCGATGCCGTCCGGCTGCCAGCGCGAGGCCGGGTCGGGCACGTCCAGGCCGGAAGGAAGGCGAAAACAGTAGCGGTCGCCATGCGATGCCGGTGTTCGCAGCCAGTGGCAGCCGTCCGGGTCGCGTTGCATCGGCCGCTGCGTGCCGTGCAGGCTCAGCGCCATCGTCCTTGCGTCCGGTGCCCACACGCGGAACTCCACCCCGTCACCGGCCACAGGCCATGCGCCCAGGCGCGGCGTCACTGCCGTCATGCATCAACCTGCAGGTACAGCGTGGACAGCGGCGGCAGCGTCAGCCGCAGCGACTGGGCGTGCCCATGCATCGGCCGCGGCTCGGTATGCACCGCTCCAAGGTTGCCGCTATTGCCGCCACCGTAGTACGCGCTGTCGGTGTTGAGCCGTTCGCTCCAACGCCCCGGGTGCGGCACGCCGACCCGGTAGCCCTCGCGCCGCACCGGGGTGAAGTTGCTCACCACCAGCAGGGTGCGGCCGCTGCCGGCAGGATCCCGGCGGATGAACGCGTAAACGCTGTTGCGGTTGTCATCGGCCACGCTCCAATCGAAACCGCGTTCGTCGCGCTCGTCGCGATGCAACGCGGGTTCGGCGCGGAGCACGCCGTTGAGGTCTCGCACCAGGCGCGACAGGCCCTGGCCCTCACTGCTGGCCGCCTGTGCCCAGTCCAGTGCCGCATCGTGCGACCACTCGTGGCCCTGGCCGAACTCGCCGCCCATGAACAGCAGTTTGCTCCCGGGGTGCGCCCACATGAAGCCGAAGTACGCGCGAAGCTGGGCCAGCCGCTGCGCCGGCTCGCCCGCCATCTTGGCCAGCAGCGCTCCCTTGCCATGCACTACCTCGTCATGCGAAAGCGGCAGCACGAACCGTTCGGAAAAGGCGTAGACCAGGCCGAAGCTGATCTCGCTGTGGTGATGCGGGCGATGGATCGGGTCGCGCCCCATATACTGCAGGGTGTCGTGCATCCAGCCCATGTTCCATTTATGGGTGAAGCCAAGCCCGCCCGCTTCCACCGGCGCGGTCACGCCCGGCCACGCGGTGGATTCCTCGGCGATCACCAGCACGTCCGGAAAGCGCTCGCGCAGCGTCTGGTTCATCCGCCGCAGGAACGCGACCGCCTGCAGGTTCTCGCGCCCGCCCTGCTCGTTGGGTATCCACTCCCCCTCGGCCCGGCTGTAATCCCGGTACAGCATCGACGCCACGGCATCCACGCGCAGACCGTCGATGTGGAACCGCTCCACCCACTCCAAGGCACTGCCGATCAGGTAGGCGGCCACCTCATTGCGGCCATAGTTGTAGATCAGCGTGTCCCAGTCGGCGTGCACCCCTTCGCGCGGATCCGCATGCTCGTACAGCGCAGTCCCATCGAACCCGGCCAGGCCATGCGCATCGTTCGGGAAGTGCGCGCTCACCCAGTCCAAGATCACCCCCACGCCGGCCTGGTGGCAGCGGTCCACGAAGCGCGCGAAGGCCTGCGGCGTGCCATGGCGCGCCGTCGGCGCGTAGATGCCCAGCGGCTGATAGCCCCAGGAACCGCCAAAGGGATGCTCGCTGACCGGCAGCAGCTCGATGTGAGTAAAGCCCAGCCCGGCCACGTACGGAATCAACCGGTCGGCCAGGGCATCCCAGTCCAGCGGCGCACCCTCGTCGCTGCGCTGCCAGGAGCCCGCATGCACTTCGTAGATCGACAGCGGTGCGCAGGTTCCGGCCTGGCGTCGGGCCGCCAACCATGCGTCATCGTGCCACTGCGTCGGCGCCGCCGAAGGCACCCGCGAAGCGGTGGCCGGTGGCAGCTCGGCCCAGCGCGCCATCGGATCGAACTTGTCGGGCATCACCCGGCCGTCGGCGCCGACGATGCGGAATTTGTAGCGGGCACCGGCCTGCACGCCCGGCAGGAACAGTTCCCACACGCCGGCGGTGTGACGCAGCCGCATCGGATGGCGTCGGCCATCCCATCCATTGAAATCGCCAACCACCGCGACCCGCTGGGCATTGGGTGCCCACACCGCGAAGCGCACGCCCGCGATGCCCTGCACCTGCATCGGCACCGCCCCCAGCTGCCGCGCCGCATCGGCATCACCGGCATGGAACCGCTGCAGCAGGGCTTCGTCCAACAGTGGACCGAACGCATAGGCATCGTGCACCTGCTCCACGCCCTGTTCGAAATGCAGGGCAAGCAGCGGTATCGCCGCGTCGCCGGCCGCGCCCTCGAACAGGCCGGGCAACGGGCCGGGGGACAGGTCCCAGCGCCGCCCGTCGTCTGCGATCACCTCGACGCGCTGCGCGTGCGGCACCAGCACGCGCAGCTGGCGTCCGCCTTCTGGCTGGCGATGCGGGCCCAGCCAGGCGAATGCATCGGCCGGGCGCGCGTGGACGAGGTCCTCCAAGGCCGGCGCGATGCGCTGATCCAATCCCGTCTCCGTGATCGCTTCATCCTCCAGGGCGGCCAGATGCAGGCTGTCGTGGCTCATGCGGCCACCTGGCAGGTCTGCTGGTACAACGCCAGGTAGGCGCGCCCCGCCGCATCCCAGCCACCTGGCCGCAGCATGGCCGCGCGGCGCATGGCCTGCAGCAGGCCGGGCAGGCGGAAGGTGCGCATCGCCCGTTCCACGCAGCGGCGCAGGCCATCGGCATTGGCGCCGTGGAACAGGAATCCGGTCACGCCATCCTCGACGGTATCGACCAGCCCGCCGGTCGCGTGCGCGATGGGCAGGCAGCCGAAGCGCTGTGCGTACATCTGGCTCAGCCCGCAGGGTTCGAAGCGTGAAGGCATCAGCAGGAAATCGGCACCGGCAAACATCTGGCGGGCCAGCGCTTCCTCGAACCCGATGAAGGCGCCCACCCGCCCCGGGTAGCGGCGGGCCAGCGCCTGCACCTGGGCTTCCACCTGCGGCTCGCCACCGCCGATGATGACCAGCTGGCCGCCGGCCGCCACGATCTGGGGCGCCACGTCGCAGGTGATGTCCAGGCCCTTCTGGTGCACCAGCCGCGAGACCACCGCAAACAGCGGGCCGGTCGACGGCGCCAGGCCGAACGCCTTGCGCACCGCATGCGCGTTGGTGGCGCGCCCGGTCCACTCGCCAATGCCGAAGTGGGCCTTGAGATGGATATCGCGGCGCGGGTCCCAGCTGGCGTCGATGCCGTTGACGATGCCACTCAGGTGCCCGCCGGCTGCGCGACGCGCCAACAGGTCATGCAGCCCGCAGCCTTCATCCGGGGCGGTGATCTGCTGAGCGTAGCGAAGGCTGACCGTGTTCAGCCGCGTGGCGTTGGTGATGCCGCCCTGCAGGAACGACATCTGCCCGTGGAAGTGCAGTTCATCCAGGTGTTCGGCCGGCACGCCCAGTACCGGCGCAAGCGCGTAGGGGAACAGCCCCTGATAAGCCAGGTTGTGGATGGTCAGCAGGGTCGGCACGGCCGTCCGGTCCCAACGCACGTAGGCGGCCGCCATGGCCACCGGCCAGTCATTCAGGTGCAGCAGCTGTGGCGACCAGTCCAGCCCGGCACGCCCGGCCGCAATCTCCGCCGCCGCATGCGAAAGCGTCGCGAATCGAACCGCGTTGTCCTTCCACTCCTGCCCCTGCCCGTCCACGTAGGGCGAGCCCTCACGCTCGTACAGCTCCGGCGACAGCAGCACGTAGATCGGAAGGCCGTCGGCCTGCACCGCCATGCCGATCGTGCACGCCGGCAAGCCGGCCCGCGCGCTGACCTGCCCCACCCGCTGCAGCTGTGGCAGGCGCTGCAGTACCTCCGGGTAGCCGGGCAGCAGCACGCGCGAATCACACGCACCGCGCACCGCACGCGGCAGGGCCGCAGCGACGTCGCCCAGGCCACCGGCCTTGACGAAGTCCGCCATCTCGGTGGCAACGAACAACACGCGCTGCACCAGTTCCGGCAGATCCAACGGTTGCGAATGGCCGCGGCGGGTGCCGATCGGCACGGGCGTGACGGGAGAGATCGCAACGGGTGAAGCGGACTGGGCGGCGCGGGCCATGGGGATGATCTCGGATGCTTCAGGCAGACAGACGCCAGCGGCGCCCGGACGGGCGCTGATGCTGGGAAGGAAGTCGACGCAGGACGTGGGGGACGCCAGCGAGAGGCTCAGGACGACAATAGCCCTGCATGCGATCAATCAACCGTGAAGCCATGGCGATTTCTTTGTGACAACACGTCATGAGCTCAGTACACATGACATGCGCCCGCCTCCTGCCCGTGTCTCCTGCGATGGGGCCGAGCCCACGCCCGGCTGCTGGCAATCCCGCGTGCCGCCTGAGCCGGGCTGGGTTGATCTCTAAAGAGACTCACCCTGCGACACCCGGTCGCAGGCCTTCGCGCTACGCGCTTGACCAATGTCAAACCGCCCGCTGCCACGCGGGCGTATTCCTATGCAGAACCCGAACACGCCGGCGCTGCCGGCCTCTACAAGGACCCTGCGATGAGCTACTCCCCCGACAACGCCCAGCTCGTGAATGCGCTGCAGAACGTCATGGTGATCTCCACCACCGACCTGCAGGGCAACATCACCTACGCCAATGACCTGTTCTGCACGCTCACCGGCTTCGCCCGAGAGGAACTGATCGGCCAGCCGCACAGCATCGTGCGCCACCCGGACGTGCCCAAGGCGGTCTACAAGGACATGTGGGACACCATCAAGGCCGGCAAGACCTGGACCGGCATCGTGCCCAACCTCGGCAAGGGCGGCGTGCTCTACGTAGTCGACACCACCGTGCAACCGCTGTTCGACGGCGACGGCAACATCACCTCCTACATCAGCATCCGCCGCGTGGTGAACGACCTGATGCAGAACTACGACCTGGTCGAGTTCAGCAAGGAAAAGTTCGACGACTTCTACGAGGCCGCGTGAACGCCCTCCCGACCAGTACGCCCTTCAGCCGCCTGCTGGTGGGTTTCGCGTCCGAGTCGGGCAATGCCCGCGCCCTGGCCCAGCGCTTGGGCGCGGACCTGCAGCCGCACGCGCCGCAGGTGCTCCCGTTCAACGACATCGACGTGGCCAGTCTCGGCCACGGCGATGTGCTGCTGGCGATTTCCAGCTCGTTCGGCGATGGAGAACCGCCGGCCAATGGCGAGCGGTTCTTCGAAACCCTGCGCCAGACCCCGACGCTGAGCGGCCTGCGCTATGCGGTGTTCGGCCTGGGTGACACCGGCTACCCCAGCTTCTGTGGCTTCACCAAGGCGCTGGATGCTGCGCTGAGCGAGCGCCAGGCGCAGCCGCTGCTGCACCGCGTGGACGCCGACCTGGGCTACGAGCAGTTCTTCCAGCAATGGCGGCCCGTGCTGGGCCAGGTGCTGGAGGGCGACCTCAACGCTGGCCACGACCTGCACCTGCAGGTCACCGCCTATGGCGAAGACAATGCCTTTGCCGCCCGCATTCTCGAACGCCGCCGCTTGAACAGCAGCGACCCCGCTGCCTGGCACCTGCAGCTGGACATTGCCGGCAGTGGCATGGCCTACCGCGCGGGTGACACCCTGCACGTGGTGCCGGAGAACGATCCTTCCCTGCTGCAGGCATTGGCCACCTGGTACGGCGACAGCACCGCCGTGGCCGCCCTGCACGACCGCGAGCTGCGCCTGCTGAGCAAGGGCGTGCTGCGCGAACTGGCCAGGCTCAGCGGCAGCGAGGGATTGAAGCGCCTGTTGAAGGTCAACCAGAAGCGCGAGCTCGACGCCTACCTGCATGGCCTGGACCTGCTGGACGTGCTGCAGGACCACGCCACGCCGGACGGCGTGCCGCTGGCCCGGCTGCGCGAGCTGCTGTCACCGCGGCTGCCGCGCGCCTATTCCATCGCCTCGCACCCGTGCCACGACCAGCTGAGCCTGTGCGTGCGCGAAGTGCGCTACACCCTGCGCGGCCGCGAGCGCTTCGGCACTGCCACCGGCAGCCTGCTGCATGGCGGCGACCACGCCCGGGTGTACTGCCGTTCCAACCCTGGCTTCCACCTGCCCGATACCGGCCAGGCACCGCTGCTGCTGGTCGGCACCGGCACCGGCATCGCACCGTTGATGGGCCTGATGCAGGAACTGCAGGCCAATGCCTGCGAACGCGAAGTGCACTTGGTGTTCGGCGAGAAGCACCGCCAGCACGACTATCTGTACCGCGACCAGCTGCAGGACTGGCACACGCGTGGCGTTCTGGCTGGCCTGCATACCGCGTTCTCGCGCGATGGCGTCGAAAAGGTCTATGTGCAGCATGTGCTGCAGCAGCGTGCCGCCGAAGTGCGCGACGTGTTGGCCCGGGGCGGGCATCTGTACCTGTGCGGCAACAAGCGCCACCTGGAAGGCGCGGTGCGCGAGGCCATCGATGCCATCGGTGGCGAAGGGCGCTGGGACGCGCTGCGCAATGAAGGCCGCACGCACTGTGAACTGTATTGATCCGTAGATCCTGTAGAGCCGAGCCCACGCTCGGCTGCTTTTCGCAACACCGCCAACAGCAGCCGAGCATGGGCTCGGCTCTACAGATGCAGGTCAATCGCCGACGATACGCCCGTCCACCATGCGCGCCACCTGCTGGCCGAACATGGCCACGTCCTGCGGATCGTGGCTGATCAACAACAACGGGATGCCGGTCTTGTCCAGCACCGCCTCCAACTCCTGGCGCAGGTGCTGGCGAAGGTCATGATCCAGCGCGGAGAACGGCTCATCCAACAGCAACGCCTGCGGTTGCGTCACCAGCGCCCGCGCCAGTGCGCTGCGCTGGCGCTGCCCGCCGGAAATCTGCGAGGGCAGCAGATCACCCACGGTGTCGATGCGGAATGCCTGCAACCACTGCTCCACCGCATCGAAGCGCTGGCCCACGCGCGGATTCAACCACCCCTTCTCCAGCCCGAACGCCACGTTCTGGCGCACGCTCAGGTGCGGGAACAACGCGTAATCCTGGAACACATAGCCCAGCCGGCGGCGCTGCGGCGGCAGATCCACGCCGGTGGCCGCATCGAACAGGGTCTGCCCCTGCACGCGCACATGACCCTGGCCCGGCCGCAGCAGCCCGGCCACCGCCTTCAAGGTCAGGCTCTTGCCCGCGCCCGAAGGCCCGAACAACACCACCTGCCGCTGCGTGCACTGCAGCGATACGTCCAACACGAACTCCTGGCCGGCCGCCTGCAGGCGACGCTGCACCTGCAGGTCAAGCCACATCGCGCAGCTCCCGGCGACGCCCGCCCACCAGCCGCGCGGCCAGCAACAGGATCACGATGCAGACCACCGAGGTGAGAATCACCAGCGCATTGGCCTTGCCGTCCTGGCCGGCCTGTACCGCCTCGTAGATGGCGATCGACAACGTCTGCGTCCGGCCCGGAATGCTGCCGGCCACCATCAGCGTCGCGCCGAACTCGCCCATTGCGCGCGCAAACGCCAGCAGCAGGCCGGCGAGGATGCCGCGCCACGCCAGTGGCAGCGTGATGCGGAAAAACACCGCCACTTCGGACACACCCAGCGTGCGTGCGGCCTGCTCCAGCTGCCCGTCCACTTCCTCGAACGCCGCGCGTGCCGGCTTGAACACCAGCGGCAGCGAGGCCACCGCCGCAGCAATCACGGCCGCCTGCCAGGTGAACACCAGGTTGATGCCGAACCACGACTGCAGCCACGCACCGATCGGACCATTGCGACCGATCAACACCAGCAGGTAGTACCCCAGCACCGTCGGTGGCAGCACCATCGGCAGGGTCAGCAGCGAATCCAGCAGCTCGCGCCCGGGGAAGCGACGGCGGGCCAGCAACGCGCCCAGCGCCACGCCCAGCACCAGATTGATCGCGGTGGCCCAGCCGGCCACCTTCAGCGACAACCCCAGCGCGGTCCAGTCCAGATCCATGCCTCAGGGCTTGCCGAACCCGTGCTTGGCCAGAATCGCCTGGCCCTGTGCCGAACGCACGAAGGCAGCGAAGCGCCGTGCCTCTGCCGGCTGCGTACTGGCCCTGGTCACCGCCAGCGGATACGCAATGCGCCCGGACACCGGCACCGCGAACGCACGGCGCACCCGGTCGGGCATCGCCTGCGCATCGGTGGCATAGACGAAGCCGGCATCCACTTCACCGCGCGCCACGTAATCCAGCGACTGACGCACGTTCTGCGTGGTGATGGTCTTGCCCTGCACCGACGACCACAGGCGCGCCACTTCCAGTGCGCCCTTGGCATAGCGGCCGACCGGCACGCTGTCCGGGTTGCCCAGTGCGATGCGCTGCACACCGGCACCGGCCAGGTCCTTCAAGGTACGCGGCGCCGCCTTGGCCTGCGGTGGCACCACCACCCACAGCGCGTTCACCGCGAACACCTCGCGGGTGCCGGCCGCCAGCAGATCCTGCTGCTGGGCCTGGTCCATGGTGGTTTCGTCGGCCGAGGCGAACACATCCACCGGCGCACCGCGGCTGATCTGTTGCAGCAACACGCCGGACGCGGCGAAGTTGAAATCGACCTTGGTGCCCGGGTGCGCCTTCTCATAGGCATTGCCCAGTTCGCGGAAGCTCTCGGTCAGGCTCGATGCCGCCGAAACGGTCAGCGTGGCCGCCCAGGACGGCACCGTGGCCAGCAGGCCCAGCAACAACAGTCCAGCTCGCTTCATCGTCGGCTCCCGGCCAGGTTCAGTTCGGATCGGATTCGTCGGCCACCGCCAGCGCGGCCAGGCGCTCGGGCTGCAGCAGCAGGATCTCACGCTGCTTCACCGCGATGATCCCATCATCGCTCAGGCGGCGCAGCACGCGGCTGGCGGTTTCCGGCGCCATCCGCAGGTAGTTGGCGATCTCGGTACGCGCCATCGTCAGGTTGAAGCGCGTGGCAGAAAAACCGCGCCGCGCGTAGCGCTCGGACATGTCCAGCAGGAATGCGGCCATGCGCTCTTCGGTACGGTGGTTGGCGGCCAGCGTGGCGACCTTGCCGATCTCCGCACTGAGCAGGCTGAACAGCTTGGCCTGCAGCCCGGGCATGCGCGTGGCCAGCGAGCTCAGCTTTGGGAACGAGATGCGGCACAAATGCACCGTATCCAGCGCCACCGCATTGCAGGGGAAGCGCGAACCGTGGATCGCATTCAGGCCGATCACTTCGCCCGGCAGGCTGAAGCCCAGCACCTGCTCGTTGCCCTGGCTGTCGTCGACGAAGGTCTTGACCATGCCGGCGCGCACCGCAGCAATCGAATCAAACGACTCGCCAGCGCGGAAGATGTAGTCACCCGCATGGAACGGACCGACGTGGTCGACCAGCACGTGCAGATCGCCCAGTGCGGTCTTGTCGTAGCCCTGCGACATGCAGGCGTCGGAAAACGCGCAGGTGCTGCAGAAGTGCAGCGCGTCGCCGTCATCGGCGGCGGCGGGGTTCGGGGTGGCCTGTCCAAGGCGGCCGTGCGAAGGCGGATTCGAAGACATCTGGGCAAGACTCAAGCGATGGCGGCCGCCGGCCGGAAGCATGCGGCCATCATACGCCACAGCAGGCGCCCTTCTTCGGCCAGCCGCAGCACGCGCGCATCCCAGTGCGCCCAGCCGCGCGCCAGCAACGGTGCCAATGCTGGCAGCTGCCCGGCGAAGCATTCTTCGAACGGTTCATCGTTGCGCCATTCGAAGGCAGCCGCATCGAGCGCGTGATCGCAGGCGATACTCTGCGCCACCTCGGCCGCCAGTCGCTCGTCTTCGGACAGGATCAATCCGGCAGACACGCCCATATGCCCGGCCTGCAGCCGCGCACGCCATTCGCCCAGTTCGTCCTCCAGGCGGTAGAACACCTCGCCGATCTGGCTGCAGGCGGACAGCCCAAGCCCGATGAAATCGCTGCGGTCGCGGCGTGGCACGCCGGCCAGGTCACAATGACGCTGGCCATCGCCCGGGCCATGCGGGATCGGCAGGTCGCCGCGCTGGTAGTGGTCACCACCGATCGGTTCGTAGCCGGCTGCGCGCAGCAGGCGCCAACTCTGCAGCCATCGTGCCGCCGAGGGATGCTCTGGCAGCGCGCAAGGCGCCGGCAGCAGGATGCGCTCGGGCGCTTCGGCCAGCACCTCATGCAGTCGTTCGATGAAGCCGGTATCCGCGCTGCCGGGCACCCGCAACTGGTAGCATCGCGCGGTAAAGCCCACCTGTCGCGCATGCGCCAGCAGCGTCGGCCCCGGTGCATCGGCGCGATCGATCACGTTCAGGCGGGTGCAGCCCACCGCACGCAGTTGTGCCGGCGCCAGCGCGCTGCCCGCGTCCAGCCGCACCTCCACCTGTGGCCGCGCCACGGTGCGCAAGTACTGCGGCACGGCATCCAGCAGCTGGCCCAGCTGTGGTGGCGGCAGCGTCTCGGCCAGCCCCAACTGCAGCACCATTGCCACCACCTCGCGATCTTCAGCCAGCGCGCCGGCCTGCAGGCGCAGCGCCAGCAGCAGGGTGTCCAGATACGCCTGCGGTGGCACGTCGCGCCCGCCACGACCCGCCTGGAAGCCGAGCGTCAAACCACGCGGGATCAGGTGCTCGTTGCTGGCGCGCACGGCGGCGCGCCACCCGCTTTCGCCAAAGCCGGTACTGAACTGGTCAGCCGGCGGAAACAGCACGTGCCGTGGCTGCCGCAGCAATGCCGCCTGCAGCGCAGTGTCCTCGCTCTCGTCAACGTGGAAGCTCATGGCAGACATCTTCGGGCGTTCCTCTTCGCGTGGCCCTGATTGAAATCAAGCGTGGCGCATCTGATGGTTCCTGCCGGCCAGCGGCCGATACTACCCTTTCACCCACCACTCGGTCGTGCCGGCCGCTGGTCGGCATCACCCCTTCACCCGCCGCGTATCGTCCTGGTAGTGCCGGCCGCTGGCCGGCAGCACCCTTCACCCGCCGCGCACCCGCTCGGCGGCAGCCGCGTCGATGGCTTCGGGCAGGTCGGTTTCGCGGTCGATCTGCGGGAAGTGGCGACGTTCCATGCGGCGGATCGCGAAATGCATCCACGCCAGTGCAGCCGCCACCAGCACGAACAGCAGCATGAAGCAGCTGCTCCAGATGCCCACCGCATCGTTCAACGCGCCAAACACGATCGGCAGGACGAAGCCACCCAGGCCGCCGATCATGCCGACCACGCCGCCCACCGCGCCCACATGCCTGGGGTAATACACCGGAATGTGCTTGTAGACCGCGGCCTTGCCCAGCGACATGAAGAAGCCCAGCACGAACACCAGCACGGTGAACATCACCACGCCGATGGCCAGATGGAAATGGAGCGGCCCGTGGATACCCTTCACCACATACTCGGTATCCGGGTAGGCCAGCAGGAAGGTGCAGATGGCCGACACGCCGAAGGTCCAGTACATCACCCGGCGCGCGCCCATCCGGTCCGACATCCAGCCACCGACCACGCGGAACAGGCTGGCCGGGATCGAATAGCACGCCGCCAGCATGCCGGCGTGGCCCACGTCCATGCCATAGGCGCCAACCAGGTAGTGCGGCAGCCACAACGCCAGCGCCACGAAGCCGCCGAAGACGAAGAAGTAGTACAGCGAGAACCGCCATACCTGCAGGTTCTTCAGTGGTGCCATCTGCTCGGCGAACGGCACCGGCTTCACGCCTTCGCGGCGGCGCTGTTCCAGAGACGGGTCTTCCTTGCTGAAGAGGAAGAACAGCACCGCAGTGACCGCCAGCGCGACGGCCCAGACCTTGGCAACCATGGTCCAGCCGGCCGCCACCATCACCAGCGGCGCCAGCAGCTTGGTCACCGCCGAACCGATGTTGCCGGCACCGAAGATGCCCAGCGCAGTGCCCTGCTTGCTGGCCGGGAACCACTTCGAGACGTAGGCCACGCCCACCGAGAAGTTGCCGCCGGCGATACCCACGCACAGCGCGGCAACCAGGAACTGGCTGTAGGTCTGTGCGTAGGTCAGCATCCAGGTAGCGACTGCACCACACAGCATCACCAGCACCATCACCTTGCGGCCACCGAACTGGTCGGACCAGATGCCGAGGAAGACGCGGCTGACCGAGCCGGTCAGCACCGGCGTGGCGATCAACAGACCGAACTGGGTGTCATTCAAACCGAGCTGTTGACTGATCTGGATACCAATGATCGAGAAGATCATCCACACCGCAAAGCACACGGTGAAGGCGAACGTGCTCAGCCACAGCGCACGTTGCTGCTGCCCGGCACTGGCGGGGGCAAGGGCCTGGTTCATGAATTTTCCTCGTTCAAAGGGGTTCAGCCGATATCCGCTTCGGCTTCGATCTCATCCAGCCCGCGCACCGGGTAGCGTTCCTGCAACTGCAGCAGGTAGGCCTGCACCTCGCGCTGCCGCACCTGCAACTCCAGGTAGTCACGCAGCTGCGGCAGCACGGCCTCGAACGGCTGCGGCTGGCCTTCCTCGCGGGCATCGACGCAGACCACGTGGTAGCCCCAGCGCGATTCCACCGGGAAACCGGCCAGGCCTTCGCGCAGGCGGAACACCTGTCGGTCGAACTCCGGCGTGGTCTGCCCACGCTGCAGCCAGCCCAGGTCACCGCCTTCGCTGCTGGACGGGCAGCGTGAATGACGCAGGGCGAAATCGGCGAACAGGTGCGGCGACTCCTTCAGCAGTCCGAGCAGCCGCTCGCCCTCGGTGCGTGCAGCGAAGCGCCCGGCCACGTCGTCGGCCGGTGCGGCCAGCAGGATATGGCGCAGGCGCACACGGTCGGGGGAGCGGAAGCGCTCCGGGTTCTGCTCGAAGTAGCGCCGGCAGTCTTCATCGGTCGGCACGCGGTCTTCGATCGCGTCTTCCAGCAGCTGCTGGATCAGCACTTCCTCGTCACTTACCCGGTTACCCTCCGGCGCCTGCAGGCCCAGCCGCTGCGCTTCCAGGCGCAGCAGTTCGCGCACCACCAGTGCGCGTGCCGCTTCGGCACGTGACTGTTGCGGGCGCATCGCCCGGTGGTGCTGCATCTCGCGGGCGATGTCGGCCTCGCTGATCGCGGTCTCGTCCACGAACAGCCGGCACGGTGCCGGCTGCCCGAACGAACGCGGCCCCTGCGCCGCCGCGTCATGGTGGTGCGAATGCGCCTCGGCGGGAACCGGTGCGGCGGAGTCGATCACGGTAATCGGCAGGAATTTCGGCAGGCTGCGCATGGTTTACTCCCGCGGCCCATAGCGCAGCGTGGCCTGACGGCGGCGCACCACCTGGTAGGGCCGCCACAGGTAACTGATCGGAATGCTCCATACGTGCACCAGGCGGGTGAACGGCGCGATCAGGAACAGGGTCAGGCCCAGGAAGATATGCATCTTGTAGACCCAGCTGACGCCCTCGATGTAATAAGCGGCTCCGGCACGGAAGGTCACGATGTGCTGCGCCCACTCGGCCAGCTGCACCATCACCCCACCGTCCAGGTGACCGGACGAGACGCGGATGCTGTACAGGCCCAGGCACAGCTGCGCGAACAGCAGCACCAGCACCAGGGTGTCACCGAAGCTGCCGGTAGCCCGAACACGCGCATTGAACAGGCGGCGTACCAGCAGGATGCTGATGCCGATGAAGCACAGTGCGCCGAACACACCACCGACCACCATCGCCAGCATCTGCTTCTGCGAGGAGGTGATGAAGTGCTCGTACACCGCGTGCGGCGTCAGCAGCCCGACCAGGTGGCCGCCGAGGATGGCCAGGATACCGATGTGGAAGCAGTTGCTGCCGAGCCGCATGCCCTTGTCCGACAGCATCTGACTGGAGCCGGTGCGCCAGGTGTACATGGCCTTGTCATAGCGGGCCCAGCTGCCGATCAGCAGCACTGCCACGGCGATGTACGGGTAGTACTGGAAGGCGAATTGATGCAGGGAGTAACTCATGGCTGGACCTCACGATGCGAAGGACGGGCCGGCGAACGCACGGGCGGCTTGCAGTCTTCGGCAGGGGCTTCGGCGCCGAAGCGCACCGCCTCCTCCTCCCACAAGCGGTCCATGGCCTCGGCGGTATCGTCGCGGACTTCCTCGCTGGCACGCTGGCGCAGCGCCTGCAGATCGGCCTTGCCGTCACCGGCTTCGACCAGGATCTCGAACAGCACCCGGTGCGGCAGCTCACGCTCGGCGGCACGCGCGGCCAGCATGCCGGCGATATGGCCGATGTGGTGCAGCCACTCGCGGGCCTCGCTACCGGGGCGGTGGGCCAGGAACTCCAGCAGCAACGGCAGGTAATCCGGCAGCTCGCGGGCATCCAGTTCGAAGCCGTTGCGGCGGTAGGTTTCGACCAGATCGACCATGGCCTGGCCGCGGTCGCGCGACTCGCCATGGATGTGTTCGAAAAGCAACAGGCTCATCGAACGGCCGCGGTCGAAACTGGCCAGCCACGCCGCCTGTGCATCCAGCGCATCGGTGGCCAGCAGCTGCTGCACGAAGCTGCGCAGCTGCTGGCGGCGGGCGGGGTTCAGCGCCGGGTCGTCACAGGCGGCGAGCAGCTCCTCGCCGTGCTCCCACAGTTCCTCGCGGGGGTAGTCCAGCAACACCCCGACCAGCTTGAGCACGCTCATCACACCACCTCCTTGCGGCGCTGGTTCGGGCCTTTGTCCACCACGAAGGTGGTGGTCTTGCGCTGCCCGAACAGGTCCGCCGGGCTGTCACCATTGCAGCCGTTTCCGAAGCTGAAGCCGCAGCCGCCGCGCTCACCGAAGGCGTCGTTGGCGTACTCGCGGTGGCCGGTCGGAATCACGAAACGGTCCTCGTAGTTGGCAATGGCCAGATAGCGGTACATCTCTTCCACCTGGGCGATGCTTAGCCCGGTCTGTTCCAGCACGGCGGTGTCTTCCACGCCGTCCACGTTCTTGGCCCGGCGCCAGGCACGCATCGCCATCAGCCGCTCCAGCGCGCGTACCACCGGCGCCTCGTCACCGGCCGTCAGCAGGTTGGCCAAATAGCGCATCGGGATGCGCAGCGACGCCACGTCCGGCAGCTCGCCGCTCATGCCCACGCGGCCACGCTCGGCGGCGGACTGGATCGGCGACAGCGGCGGCACATACCAGACCATCGGCAGCGTGCGGTATTCCGGGTGCAGCGGCAGCGCCAGCTTCCAGTCGATCGCCAGCTTGTACACCGGCGACTGCTTGGCCGCATCCAGCCAGCTGTCCGGGATGCCTTCCTTGCGCGCGGCGGCGATCACTGCCGGATCGTTCGGGTCCAGGAAGATGTCCAGGTGGGCCTGGTACAGGTCCTTCTCGGCGGCTACCGAAGCGGCCTCGGCGATGCGGTCGGCGTCGTACAGCATCACGCCCAGGTAGCGGATGCGGCCCACGCAGGTTTCCGAGCACACGGTTGGCTCACCCATCTCGATGCGCGGGTAGCAGAAGATGCACTTCTCCGACTTGCCGCTCTTCCAGTTGTAGTAGATCTTCTTGTACGGGCACGCCGACACGCACATGCGCCAGCCGCGGCACTTGTCCTGGTCGATCAGCACGATGCCGTCTTCCTCGCGCTTGTAGATCGCGCCCGAGGGGCACGCCGAGACGCACGCCGGGTTCAGGCAGTGCTCGCACAGGCGCGGCAGGTACATCATGAAGGTCTTTTCGAAGGCGCCGTAGATCTCCTTCTGCACCTGGTCGAAGTTGTAGTCGCGTGAGCGCTTGCTGAACTCCGAACCGAGGATCTCCTCCCAGTTCGGGCCCCACTCAATCTTCTGCATGCGCTCGCCACTGATCAGCGAACGCGGGCGTGCGGTGGGCTGGTGCTGGCTGTCCTTGGCGGTGTGCAGGTTCTGGTAGTCGAAATCGAACGGCTCGTAGTAGTCGTCGATCTGCGGCAGGTCCGGGTTGGCGAAGATCTTGGCCAGCATGCGCCAGCGGCCACCTGCGCGTGGCACCAGCTTGCCGGCGCGGCTGCGCACCCAGCCGCCGTTCCACTTGTCCTGGTTCTCCCATTCCTTCGGGTAGCCGATGCCCGGCTTGGTTTCCACGTTGTTGAACCAGGCGTACTCGACGCCCTCGCGCGAGGTCCAGACGTTCTTGCAGGTGATCGAGCAGGTATGGCAGCCGATGCACTTGTCCAGGTTCAGCACCATCGCGATCTGTGCACGGACCTTCATCACACCACCTCCTTTACAGCTGCAGGTACTGCCTCATCGTCCAGCCAATCGATCTTGTCCATCTTTCGCACGATCACGAACTCGTCGCGGTTGGTTCCGCAGGTGCCGTAGTAGTTGAAGCCATAGGCCAGCTGCGCGTAGCCGCCGATCATGTGGGTCGGCTTGAGCACGATGCGGGTCACCGAGTTGTGGATGCCGCCGCGGGTGCCGGAAATCTCCGAGCCCGGCACATTGATGATGCGTTCCTGCGCGTGGTACATCATCGCCATGCCCGGCATCACGCGCTGGCTGACCACCGCACGCGCGGCGATCGCACCGTTGACGTTGAACAGCTCGATCCAGTCGTTGTCGACGATGCCGGCACTGCGCGCGTCGTCCTCGCTGATCCACACGATCGGACCACCGCGCGACAGCGTCTGCATGATCAGGTTGTCGCTGTAGGTGCTGTGGATGCCCCACTTCTGGTGCGGGGTGATCCAGTTCAGCACGATCTCCTTGTTGCCGTTCGGGCGCTGGTTCAGCAGCGGCTCCACCGTGCGCGTGTTGACGGGCTGGCGATAGCTCATGAAGGCCTCGCCGAAGTCGATCATCCATTCGTGGTCCTGGTAGAACTGCTGGCGACCGGTCACCGTGCGCCACGGAATCAGCTCATGCACGTTGGTATAGCCGGCGTTGTAGCTGACGTTGTCGTCTTCCAGTCCCGACCAGATCGGCGAAGAGATGATCTTGCGCGGCTGCGCCTGGATGTCACGGAAGCGGATCGCCTCGTGCTCCTTGCCCACCGCCAGATGCGTATGCTCGCGACCGGTGAAGGCGCCCAGCGATTCCCAGGCCTTCACCGCCACGTGGCCGTTGGTTTCCGGCGCCAGGTGCAGGATTACTTCGGCCGCGTCGATCGCGGTCGAGATGGCCGGGCGCCCCTGGCTTATGCCTTCTTCGTGCACGGTGTGGTTCAACTTGCCGAGGAACTCGACCTCGTGCTTCGTGTCCCAGCTCATGCCCTTGCCGCCGTTGCCCTGCTTGTCCAGCAGTGGGCCGAGCGAGGTGAACTTGCGGTACAGGTTCGGGTAGTCACGCTCCACCACCGTCATCGACGGCATGGTCTGGCCCGGAATGGCCTCGCACTCGCCCTTCTTCCAGTCGGCTACGCCGAACGGCATGCCCAGCTCGTTGGGGGTGTCGTGCAGGGTCGGCACCAGCACCAGGTCCTTCTCCACGCCCAGCACGCCCGGCGCCATCTCGCTCACGGTGCGGGCCACCTCCTTGAAGATGTCCCAGTCGCTGCGCGATTCCCACGCAGGGTCCACCGCCTTGGACAGCGGGTGGATGAACGGGTGCATGTCCGAGGTGTTGAGGTCGTCCTTCTCGTACCAGGTTGCCGTCGGCAGCACGATGTCCGAGTACAGCGCGGTGGTGCACATGCGGAAGTCGAGCGTGACCAGCAGGTCCAGCTTGCCTTCCGGCGCGTCGTCGCGCCACTTCACCTCCTGCGGCTTCACTGCGCCCATTTCGCCCAGGTCCTTGCCCTGCAGCCCGTGGCGCGTACCCAGCAGGTGCCGCAGCATGTACTCGTGGCCCTTGCCCGAGGAACCGAGCAGGTTCGAGCGCCAGATGAACATCATGCGCGGGTGGTTCTGGCTGGCGTCCGGGTCGGCGAAGGCGAAGTCCAGCGAGCCATCCTTGAACTTGCCCAGCGCGTAGTCCGCCGGGGCCACGCCGGCCGCTTCGGCCTCGCGTACCAACTGCAGCGGGTTGCGGTCCAGCTGCGGGGTGCTCGGCAGCCAGCCCATGCGCACCGCGCGCAGGTTCAGGTCGGCCAGGCTGCCGCTGTACTTGCGGGCATCGGCCAGCGGCGACAGCAGCTCGTCCACCTGCAGCTTCTCGTAACGCCACTGCCCGGTGTTGAAATAGAAGAACGAGGTGCCGTTCATGTGGCGCGGCGGCTTGCTCCAGTCCAGGCCGAACGCGAGCGGCTGCCAGCCGGTCTGCGGGCGCAGCTTCTCCTGGCCCACGTAATGCGCCCAACCGCCGCCGGTCTGGCCCACGCAACCACACATGATCAGCATGTTGATCAGGCCGCGGTAGTTCATGTCGTTGTGGAACCAGTGGTTCATGCCCGCGCCGACGATGATCATCGAGCGGCCGTGGGTCTTGTCGGCGGTACGCGCGAACTCGCGGGCGATCTCGATCACCTCGGCGCGCGACACGCCGGTGATGCGCTCCTGCCACGCCGGCGTGCCCGGCACCCTGTCATCGAAGCTCGATGCCACGTTGCCGCCGCCAAAGCCACGGTCCACGCCGTACTGGGCCAGCAGCAGATCGTAGACCGTGGCCACCAGCGTCTCGCCGCCGTCGACCGTGGCCAGGCGGCGCACCGGAATGTTGCGGTCCAGTACGTCTTCGGCCGGTGCGGCGGTCCAGCCGTCGCTTTCAATGCCACCGAAGTACGGGAAGCTCACCGCCTCGATGCCGTCATTGGCGTCGGACAAGCTCAGGCGCAGGCGCGTGTCGGCGCCATTGCTGGCCTTCTCTTCGATGTTCCAGCGGCCCTTTTCACCCCAGCGGAAACCGATCGAGCCATTGGGCACCACGATCTGGCCGCTGTTCTCGTCGTAGGCCAGGGTCTTCCAGTCCGGGTTGTTGGCTTCACCCAGCCCGCCCAGCTCACTGGCGCGCAGGAAGCGGCCCGCCACCAGGCGGCCATCGTCGCGGCGCTCCAGGCGCACCAGCATCGGCATGTCCGAGTACTGGCGGCAGTAGTCCTGGAAATACTGCGAGGGCGAATCGACATGGAACTCACGCAGGATCACATGGCCGAACGCAAACGCCAGCGCAGCGTCGGTGCCCTGCTTGGGGTGCAGCCAGTGGTCGGTCAGCTTGGCCAGCTCGGAATAGTCCGGGCAGATCGCCACCGTCTTGGTGCCGTTGTAGCGCGCTTCGGTGAAGAAGTGCGCATCGGGCGTACGCGTCTGCGGCACGTTCGAGCCCCAGGCGATGATGTAGCAGCTGTTGTACCAGTCGGCCGATTCGGGCACGTCGGTCTGCTCGCCCCAGATCTGCGGCGAGGCCGGCGGCAGATCGCAGTACCAGTCGTAGAACGACAGGCAGGCGCCGCCCAGCAGCGACAGGTAACGCGCGCCGGCGGCGTAGGACACCATCGACATCGCCGGAATCGGCGAGAAGCCGACCACGCGGTCCGGGCCGTACTGCTTCACCGTGTACAGATTGGAAGCGGCGATGATCTCGTTGGCCTCTTCCCACTGCAGGCGCACGAAGCCGCCCATGCCGCGGCGGGTCTTGTACGAACGCGCCTTCTCCTTGTCTTCAACAATGCTGGCCCAGGCATCGACCGGGGCCTTGCTCCTGCGCGCTTCGCGCCACAGGCGCAGCAGCGTGCCGCGGATCAGCGGGTACTTCAGCCGGTTGGCGCTGTACAGGTACCAGGAGTAGCTGGCGCCACGCGGGCAGCCACGCGGTTCATGGTTGGGCAGGTCCGGACGCGTGCGCGGGTAATCGGTCTGCTGGGTTTCCCAGGTGACCAGGCCGTTCTTGACGTAGATCTTCCAGCTGCAGGAGCCGGTGCAGTTCACCCCATGGGTGGACCGCACGATCTTGTCGTACTGCCAGCGGGCGCGGTAACTGTTTTCCCAGTCGCGGCCCTCGCTCTTGGCAAATCCATGGCCATCGGCAAAGGTCTGGGGGTCACGCTTGAAGAACTGCAAGCGATCGAGGAAATAACTCATCGGGGATCTCCCTTTGCGGACATCGGCATCGTGGCTGTGTGTGTCATCTGGCTGCGGTGCGTTTTCATGTCGTCAGCAGGGTGTCTCGGCACCGCGCCGGTAGTACCACCACCAGGTCACGGCCAGGCAGGTGACATAGAAAACAACGAATCCGTACAGCGCCATGTCGGGGCTGCCGGTCAACGTAATGGACGAGCCGTAGCTCTTGGGAATGAAGAAACCGCCGTAGGCGCCGATCGCACCGGAAAAGCCGACCACCGCAGCCGACTCGATGCTGGCCTGGTGCGCGGCGGTAGCCTTGCCCTCGGCGTTGTCGTTGGCCGACCAGCGCTCATGCAGCGTGCGGAAGATCACCGGGATCATGCGGAAGGTCGTGCCGTTGCCGATGCCACTGAGCACGAACAGCGCCATGAAGCTGAGCAGGAAGCCATGGAAGTTGCCGCCCTGGCCATCGCTGGGCAGGAAGTGCAACACACCGAACACCGCGGCGATCATCAGCGCGAACACCCAGAAGGTCAGGCGTGCGCCACCCCAGCGGTCGGCCATGCTGCCACCCACCGAGCGCATCAGTGCGCCCAGCAGCGGGCCGATGAAGGCGTAGGCCAGCGGGTTCACGTCCGGGAACTGGCTCTTCACCAGCATCGGGAAGCCGGCCGAGAAACCGATGTAGGAACCGAAGGTACCGATGTACAACCAGCACATCAGCCAGTTGTGCTTGCGGCGGAAGATCACCGCCTGCTCGGAGAACGACGAGCGGGCGCTGGTCAGGTCGTTCATGCCGAACCAGGCCGCGATGGCGCACAGCGCGATGGCCGGCACCCAGATGAAGCCGGCGTTCTGCAGGAACAGCGGTGCCCCACCCTCCACCGTGGGCTGCGGTGCACCACCCAGCGCACCGAACACGCCTACAGTGATGACCAGCGGGATCACCGCCTGCGCCACCGACACGCCCACATTGCCCAGGCCAGCGTTCAGGCCCAGCGCCAGGCCCTGCTTCTGCTTGGGATAGAAGAAGGAGATGTTGGACATCGACGATGAGAAGTTCGCGCCACCGAAGCCGCACAGGATCGCGATGGCCACGAACACCCAGTACGGCGTGGCCGGGTCCTGCACCGCAAAGCCGAGCCAGAGCGTCGGCGCCAGCAGCGAGGCGGTCGACAGCGCGGTCCAGCGGCGGCCGCCGAAGATCGGGATCACGAACGAATAGAAGATGCGCAGGGTCGCGCCGGACAGGCTGGGCAGCGCCACCAGCCAGAACAGCTGGTCGGTGCTGAAGTTGAAGCCGATCTTCGGCAGGCTGATCGACACCGCCGAGAACAGCACCCAGACCGAGAAGGCCAGCAGCAGCGAGGGGATCGAGATGACCAGGTTGCGGGTGGCAACCCGCTTGCCGGTGCGCTCCCAATAGCCGGGGTCCTCCGGCGTCCAGTCGCTGATGACGCGACCCGGACGGGCAGTGCTGCGGACAACAGGATCGCTACCGACGGTCATACATGGCTCCAAGGCTGTGGAATGACGTGGGTATTGCTTTCAAGTTGTGACCCGTCGTCGTGCAGCCATTAGGCCGTGCGGCAACTACGACGGGGTTGATCTGGATCAATCAGGGGCCGGTTTTCACCCTGCCCCTGACAAATGTCAAACCGATGAAGCGGTATTGCGGCGCGTGACTCCGCGCTGGCGCACGCTGTCGCGCACGTCCACATCGAACTGCAGCTGAAGCCGGCTGCCATCTTCCAGGGCAATGTCGAATGGCAGGCCATCCCGGCACGGCAGCCGCGCCGCCAAGGCCTCAACCGCCGGGCGCGGCAGCACCAGGCGGCAGAAGGTGCCACCATCGAGCAGCACCGGCCGCTCGCCGCCATGCAGCGACACCGCCATGCCCCAGCCCTCGATACCGCCGAAGCGGGTCATGTTCTCGACCGATTCACCGGCCAGCAGGCGCGCCAGTTCGGCCTCGTCCAGGCGAAGCCGTACCGATTGGTCCTGCAACTGCACTTTCATGACGCAACATCCTCCCATTGTTCGGGGGTATTGCAGTTGACCAGCCCGGCCTCGTCAACCGGCGCCAGGGCCACGGAATTCACGCCAAGACGGCGCTGCAGGGCCTGCAGCGAGCGCGGGCCGTCCGGGTCATCCAGCATCGATCCAAGTACGTTGCGGCAAGCATCGTCTATATCCACCAGCATGGGCAGGGGGTGGCCCGCAAAGATCGTGCATGGACCGCGATGGCCGTCACGCAATTTCTGTAGCAATCGCGGCGGCAGCAGCGGTGTATCCACCGGCACCACCCAGGCCGGGCCATCGGGCATGCGCATCGCCACGCTGTAGAGCCCGCCCAGCGGCCCGCAACGTGCCAGGCGGTCCGGTATGCCGCCGAACGCCGGGTAATTTCCGCTGACCCAGACCTCGCGTGCGCCAGCCTGCATCAACAGGCCCCGCATGTGTTCCAGCAGCGTGCGCCCCTGCCACGGCAGCAGCGCCTTGTCGCGGCCCATCCGGGTGGACAGGCCACCGGCCAGCACGATGCCGGTGATGCTCATCGCAGTAGAGCCACGCCATGCGTGGCTGCGCCGGCATCAATGTTGATGATCGTGCGCATGGTCATGGGCATGTGCAGGTTCACTGTCCGCGTGGCAGAGGCTGCAGCCCTCGCTCCACGCGCTGTCGCCGTCTTCGTAATGTTCCTGCTTCCAGATCGGGCACTGGTGCTTGACCACCTCGATCAATTGCCGGCAGGCCCGGAATGCCTCGTCACGGTGCGGGCTGCCGGCGGCCACCACCACCGCCACATCGCCGATGCCGAGCCGGCCCTTGGCATGGGCCACATACAGCTTCAGCTTCGGGCCAAACGTCGCCTCGACCTCGGCGGCCAACCGCTTGAACTCGTTCAACACCAGCGGCTCGAACAGGTCGTAGGTGATCCCGGTCACCGGCCGGCCGATGTTGACGTCGCGCACCTTGCCGATGAACACATCGATGCCGCCGAAGCCCGGATCGGAGACCGCCGCGATGCCCTCGGCCGGATCGATCGCCGCCTGCGCGCGGTACACCACCTTGGCAATGATCGTCTCGCTCATCGCTCAGCCCCCGCTCACCGGCGGCAGGATCGCCACCCGGCCATCGTCGGGCAGCGCCTCGTCGTCGCGCAGCACGCGTTGCTGATCGGCGAATGCCGAGTAATCCAGCAGGCCGGCACGGAAACCCGGCCAACGCAGTGGCAGCAGCTCGCGCAGCGCCTGGCGCAGATCGGCCACGGTGCCACCAGCCACCTCCACCGCGATTTCACGGCTTGCATCCAGATCGGAAAACGCACCGAACAACTGCAGATTCACCTGTCTCATCACGGCTCCTGGCTCGCCAGCTGCACCGGGTCCTGATGACCCCAGCCCTGCACGCGCACTGGCGTGCCGGCAGCGGCCACGCTGCCCTCGCCTTCCAACACCACCCAGGCGTTGGCCTGCAGCATGGACATCAAACGGAATGATTCCTGCCCGGACAGCACGCGCGCACTCAGGCGCCCCTGCGCGTCCACTTCCACCCGCGCCCGCGCGTGGAAGCGCAGGCCCGGCGGCGTGCGCACGTCGGCCTGCAGCGGCAACGTCAGCACCGGCTCCGGTGCCAGCCCCAGCAGGCGGCGCAGCACCGGCTCGACGAAGAAGCGCTGGCCCACGGCCGCCGAGACGGGATTGCCCGGCAGGCCGAAATACAGCGCGCCATTGGGCAGCACCGCAAACAGCAACGGCTTGCCGGGGCGGATCGCCACCTTGTGGAACACGATGCGCGCACCCCGGCCGCGCAGCGCATCGGGAACGAAATCGTACCGACCAGCCGACACCGCGCCGGTGCTGATCAGCACCTGCGCGCCCGCGGCGAGCGCTTCATCCAGCACTGCATTGAAGGCGGCCACGTCGTCGCCCACCGTGCCCTGCCAGACCACCTCGGCACCGGCGGCCTGCAGGCGGCCAACCAGGTACGGCCGGTTGCTGTCACGAATCTGCCCGGACGCCAGCGTCTGCGCCGCCTCGGTCACCAGCTCCTTGCCGGTGGCGATCACTGCGGCCCTTGGCCTTGCCACCACCGCCACCTCGCCCACGCCGATCGCATGCAGCAGGGTGCGCGCGTTGATATCCAGCACCTGCCCGGCCTGCAGCACGCGCTCGCCGTCGCTTACATCCTCGCCACGCAGGCGCACGTTCTGGCCCGGCTTCACCAATGCCTTCAGGGCAATGCGGGTCGGGCGGCCGTCCTCGCTGGCGAGGATCTCCACATTCTCGACCGGCACCACCGTGTCCAGCCCAACCGGCATGCGTGCCCCGGTCATGATTTCCCAGGCACCCTCGCCGCCTTCGGCGCCAGCATCGCCGGCCGCCTGCCAGCCCTGCACCGCGAACTCGGTACCGGCCTCGAACGTCGCGCCGTCGGCGCGCAGCGCGAAGCCGTCCATCGCCGAATTGTCGAACGGCGGCAGCGACTGCGCGCTGTGGATGTCACGGGCCAGAGTGCGGCCGCCGGCCTCATGCAGCGGCAGATGTTCAGCCGGCAGCGGCATGGCCGCGTCCAGCAGGTTCTGCAAGGCTTCGCTATAGGCAATCATCAGTGGCCACCACCCTCGACCATTGCCAGTGCGTGGCCCAGTACCGGCGCCAGGATGTCCAGGCACTGCGCCGCCGCCTTCGGGCTGCCCGGCAATGCAAACACCAGCATGTTGCCCAGCTGCACCACCTCGGCGCGGCTCAGCCAGGCCATCGGCGTGTGCTGTGCACTCAGTGCACGCACCATCTGCGCCAGGCCATGCACCGGCCGCGCGTTCAAGGAACGCAACGCCTCCGGGGTCAGGTCTCGCGGGCCCAGCCCGGTCCCGCCGGTACACAGGCACAGGCGCACGCCCTCGGCGGCCAAGGCCTGCAGGCGGCCCGCCAACGGCTCGATGCCATCGGGCAGTACCTCGGCGGCTACCACCTCGCCCCCCAGTTTTTCCACGCCAGACACCAGGGTCGGGCCGGACACATCTTCATAGGTGCCGTCGCTGGCGCGATCGCTCAGCGTGATCACCGCGCAGGCCGCGCCCTCCAGGCCCTTCGGCGCACGCGGTTTGAAACGCTCACGCTCGGCCTCGTCCATGCCGTCCGGGTGCAGCCAGACACCACGCTTGCCGCCTTCCTTGAACAGCAGGCGGATGCCTTCGATGCGCAGCGCCGGTTCCACCGGCTTGCTCAGGTCGTACAGGGTCAGCAGCGCCGCGTTGACGCCGGCCAGTGCCTCCATCTCCACGCCGGTGCGGGCCTCGCTGGCGCACTCGCACCACACGCGGATCGCCTGCCGTTCCGGCACCGGCGCGCAGAACACCTGCACCAGTTCCAGCGGCAGCGGATGGCACAGCGGCATCAGCATCGACGCCATCTTGGCACCCTGCAGGCCTGCAATCTCGGCCATCACCAGCGCATCGCCCTTGGGCAGGCGGCGCTCGACGATCAGCGGATAGGCCACTGGACCGGCATGCAACTCGCCCACCGCCACCGCACGGCGGCGGCTGATGCGCTTGTTGCGCACATCGGCCATGTGGAAGGCCGCGTTCAATTCCCCACTCATCGTGTTGCTCATCCTCCGATGGAAGCCAGGTGCGGGGTCAGCCCGGTCTGGCCCTGGTGCAGTCCATGCCCGGCCGCTTTCAGGCCAAGCTGGGTGGTGATGCGTGCCAGCAGCGCGTCGCGGTCCTCGTCGCGCTGCAGCAGCGGGCGCAGCGGAACGCCGAACTCGCCAAACAGGCACAGCCGCAGGTCGCCCCTGGCGGTCACCCGCAGGCGGTTGCAGCCCTTGCAGAAGTCACGCGAATACGGCGCGATGATGCCGATGCTGCCGCGATGGTCGGGGTGGCCGAACTCGCGCGCCGGGCCGGCATCGGCCGCGCGCGGGCGCTCGTGCCAGCCCGCAGCCAGCAGCTGCTCGATCACCCGATCGGCGCGCAGGTGGTGGCGCTGGAAATAGGCTTCGTTGTCGCCGGTGCGCATCAGCTCGATGAAGCGCACGCTGAAGGGGCGATCGCGCAGGTAGTCCATCCACTGCGGCAGCTCGTCGTCGTTCAGGCCGCGCAGCAGCACCGCGTTGAGCTTGATCGCCTGCAGGCCCAACGCCTGCGCCAGGGCCAGGCCCTGCTGGATCTCCGGCAGGCGGTCGTGCCCGGTGATGGTGTGGAAACGTTCGCGCTGCAGGCTGTCCATGCTCACGTTCAGCGCGG
Organism: Stenotrophomonas maltophilia group sp. Smal12; assembly: GCF_037079935.1. Classification (NCBI taxonomy): domain Bacteria; kingdom Pseudomonadati; phylum Pseudomonadota; class Gammaproteobacteria; order Lysobacterales; family Lysobacteraceae; genus Stenotrophomonas; species Stenotrophomonas maltophilia group sp. Smal12. The sequence continues at coordinate 123,095 of NZ_JBAWUK010000004.1, forward strand.
TCAGGCCGGCCCGGTGCCATCCCGGCAGGCGCCGCGGCAGCAGCGTGCCATTGGTGGTGATGGCCACCTTGCGGATGCCCGGCACCGCCGCCACGGTGGCGATGATCTCGTCCAGGTCCTTGCGCAGGCTGGGCTCACCGCCGGTCAGGCGGATCTTGCTCATGCCCAGCGCGGCAAACGCACGCACCACCCTTGCGATTTCATCCACCTGCAGGAAGCGCGGGCGGCCATCGGCCTGGTAACCGTCGGGCAGGCAGTAGCTGCAACGGAAGTTGCAGGCTTCGGTCAACGACAGGCGCAGGTACGGAAAGCTGCGTCCGAAACCGTCGGTGAGTTGGCTCATGGCTGGTCCACCTTGTTGCTCCACCGTCTTGCCTGTTCCCGGAACGGCCCGGATACCCTCGCCTGCTGGAACGATTGCCAGAGTACGCGGCCTTCAGTTCCATCGGCATGACTTAAATCAATCGCGTTCGGCCCCGCGCGGCAGGCGTTGTGGCAGCATGCGGCTTTCCGTGCAGCGGGCGTGTGACAACCCTCATGATGATGAACGATTTCCAGCAACTGCTGCACGCCGCCGGCGAGCAGGCTGAACCGCAACGCCTGCTGTTCGTATTCGTGCGCGCCGAGCTGCCCGAATCGCCCACCAGCGACCAGCGCGACCGTCATGACCGCCGCGAGGGCGGCACCCTGTCGCCGGTGCTGTGCGTGGACAAGCTGCCGGCCGAGGTGCCCAGCTTCCAGGCGCTGGCGGGCGAATCGACCACCACCGGCATCGACTGGGACCTGGTGTTCGTAGCGGCGCTGGATGGCCGTGGCGGTTTCGCGCCGAACAGCGACGAAGCCGCGCGCCCGTTGCAGCTGATGGTCAACGCCATCCATGACGGTCAGATCGGCCGCTTCGCCGCCTTCGACCGTGGCGGCGAGCCCGTTCAGTTCTATTGAGCCACCAGCTGCAGGGTCAGGAAGAAGATCACCAGCACGGTGTTCAGCCCCCAGGCCACGGTCAGCCCGCGCGCCGCCACGCCCAGGTTGGGGTTGTGCGCGGTGGGCGCCGCCCGCCAGACCGCCGGGATGATCCAGCCGGTATAGAGCAGCAGCACGGCAAATACCCCCAGCAGCAGCGGGGTGCGCTGGTTGGCCAGCGCCCAGAGGGCCACCGCCCACAGAATGTTGCTGGGAATGACGCCCTGCAGCCAGAACACACTCCACAGGCGGGAACGGCCTTGGGTGTCGGGGGTGGGGTGCAGCGAAGCGGTGGCGGTCATAAGTCTCCTTCTGTTTAGGAAACGTGCTGAGCAAGCCTGCGCTTGGTGGCTGGGAACGTCAACCCGAGTCGCACGTCACGCTTTGGCGCCTGTAGACGCGGGCCATGCTCGACACAGGTCGCTCCCCGCAGAGCCTGTCGTCATCGCCCCTCCCCCTTTGTTCCGTAACGCCCCCCAACCTCGACATCTGTCGCAGATTGCACGGTGCGGGCGGACCGCCGCGCCAGCCAGCGCTGGCAGTGCTTAACAGCATGGGAGAATGCCGAAAGCGTCTCCAATCGAGTGATGTTTACAACTCTTCTGATAGGCATTGCACAGCGCCAGGGGCTCAGATGGCGTGCCACCGGAAAAGGGTGGCCGGGCTTCGAACACCCGAGTTGATGTTGATGTATGCGCTTGCCAGCCGGCGCCACCCCAGCGTGGCGCCGGCTGGCAATCCGTCTGCCGGCTATGGCGGGCGGTGCGTGGGGGCGTTCGCGCCCACCGGCTTGGGACCAACCCGGATTCGAACCACGTACCGCCCGCCACTTTTATGGGTGGCGGCTACCGATTGCCCTGCACGGAGCCTTGCCATGAACGAGTCGGACTTCCCGCATCTGCACGCCTACTGCAGCACCGCCGGCGACGACGGTTCGCCACAAGCCGCGCCGCCAGTGGACAGGAACACCTTCATTGCCAACCTCCACCGCATCGGCTCCGGTGCGGCGGCCGACGGGCAACCCTGGCCGGAGCGTCACCAGCTGCCCGGTCGCTGCCTGGCCCTCGCCGATGCCGATTGCGCGCTGAGCGGGTTGCGGGTGGTGCTGGAAATGCTGCTGGCGGCGGAGCGCACCCGGCAGAACGGCGAACCCGGGCAGTACGTGGGCGACCGGGTGATGGAGGGGTTGGTCATGGCTTGCCAGTCGCTGTGCGCCCAGGCGGTGGGGCGGTTGCAGCCCGAAGGGTGAATGTCATGTGCAACGCCCTTCAGCGAGAACCGCCTTCCACCCGACATGCCAGCGGCGTAGCGCCCTTCGCCGAGGGAATCGCGAGTACATTCCAGCGCTCGGCCAAGGTGCATTCGACGCGGAAAGAAAATGACCGTGCCTCGGCGGGCATCTTCCCTTCAGAGAAGCCGATGGCTATCTCGAAGCGATCCAATCCGAAGTTCCCCGCCTCCAGTCCAGAGCCATCTTCCCGCTTCACTCCGACGTAGACGACAGGGCGCTTCACGTCCACCTTTGCTCTGGCAAGCTGGCGATCCAATTCAGCGCTGCCATCGAAGTACTGCATTCCTTCGTCGTTGGCGATAGAGCTGAGGGTCTGCTTGAACCGATTCACGCCCTCTTGGTCATGCACGCAGAACTGGATCATCTTGAAGGGCCGCTTTCCTACAGCCCATGCGCCGCCAGAGAATCCAAGTCCGACTCCAATCAGAAGTAGTGCTGTCAGGATCCTCACCATCATCAAGGCCCCAGTTTGCAGAGTGTGGCGGACAACGTCGCCGCAGGGCCAAAAATCATGACCCCAAACACATCTCCGCTCGGTCTTCTCAGGCCGCTTCCCTTGGATGAGGGAGACCTTGTCGGGGGTGAGGAATCTTGGCACGGAATGTCCTTCAGGGCACTGCACCCGCCATCGGCAGATGCTCGATCCGCCATGTCCTGGAGTAGATGAGAATGACGCTTCCGGTCGAGGTGGTCTCGATACGGAAACACTTCAGGCCGGACAACGGATAGCCGACCGCCTTCCAACGATCAAGAAGATGAGCAAGCCCCGGCTCGTCGTCCTCGACCCTGGCGAACTCTATTCCCTCCTCCCCCAGTACGCCGAAGTTCATGAGCGCCGAGCACCCGTAGGCTTCCGAGAAGCAGACGGTTGCCTGCCGGCCGTCCGGCCAGCGCACGTGGACCTTTACCTCGTCGCATACGCCAGGTTTGCTCCTATCAATGTTGATGGCCAGCAACGTGGCGTCACACCATTCGAGAGAGTTGAAATCTTGGTTCATCTACTGGAATCCACCAGATGCATACCACGGTGGTGCGACCTCGTCCGCCCCTTCCTCTCTCTCACCACTCCTGAAGCTCCCCAAGGTTGAGATCCCGAGCATAGGAGCGCCGACTACTGATCAGCACCGGCTTGGATGCGAACCTCCGGCCGTCCGAGCATTCAACGGCGAATTGGTAGCTCTGGGGTTCCGGCCCTGCAACGACCATAATGGGGACCGCGAATGTGCTTCCAACCGGTTTCGACGAAACTACACCTTCGCCCTCCCCGAGCATGCTCAGCTCACAATCGAGAGCGCGAACGTCACCCTGACCAGGCGGCACGCTTCCCGAGACGCGCACGATCATATCGCCACCCAATGTTGCACAGCCGGCCAGAACCAGACCGGCCATGACAGCTGCGGCACACCTCACCTTTGGCATCCTCGGATCCTCAGCACGCACTGCGACGTCTCACGCATACAACCATTCAGGTACGCATCAACCTCATCAATAGATACCCGCCATGATACGAATGTAGTCGTCGAGCGAATCCAAACGCCGATTGACTGCAATACCCCGTTCTTTCGCGAGCGATTGAAGCTCGAATATTAAAACTCCATACCCCGAGTCCCAGCCATCAGCTTCACCAGGCGACAGTTCCTTCGAAAATCGATCTCCAGGACGGAGCTTCCCGGAGGGCAAACGAAGCTCGTCTGCAACATGCTCCAGCAGCTCCACTACGGTTTCCTGATCCAGGCCACTGTCCGCATAGTATTGGTCATAGAAGCCAGTTGGCGACAGCGCCTCTCTTTCTCTCATTTTTTCTTTCATTTCCATTCGCCTCCATCCACCGCCTGCGCTGCAGCCGCAATAGAGCATGGAGCCGACATCCCAGAACCCCTCCCATACAGTCGTCACCACGGCCACGCGCCCCAAAAGTCTTCCTGCCGAACTCCACGACGCTTGGACTGGACCGAATCAGCGTCCGTTTGCCGCCTGCTGCATCGCCTGCCCGGCCTGGGAACCCGCAGCATGCTGCCACGTCGTGGCATGGGGAGCGGCGCTGATGCCCGAGCCAGTGCTTCCAACTGCAGAATTGGCAGCAGCATTTGCCACCCGTGCGCCGGATGCGACTTCACCAGTTGTCGACGTACTTTCCGGCCCGCTAGCGCCAAGCCTGACCCAGTCCCACCGCCTCTCCGAAACGCAGTCGGCGAAGGTTGCCTGAAGCCTATGCGGATCATCTAGGGAAATCGGCATCGATCCAACATAGGCATAGGTGTTTACTCCACCTTCCAGCCCGATTGGATCACTCTGCGAGTACCGGCCCACCGCCGGGTCGTACTCGCGCTGGTAGTTGTAGAACAACCCACTCGCATCCGTGGCCTGCTGGCCCGGGAAGCGCAGCGCGAAGTCGACTACCACACCATCCCCGTCCGGGTCGGCACTCGGAATCTGGTTGCCGAACACTTCGCTCTTTCTGCTCCAAGCCGGGACATCGGGCGACCGAGCGATTGCCACGCGCGGCCAACCCGGATGACATCGAGTGAGCGCAACTTCGGCTTAGCTGACCTATTGCGCAGACGCGCTGGCCCGATGCGTGAGCATCGGAGGCAGCGCCGACATCAAGGGAGGTCCGTACTGACGGAAACAGAGCCGTCTTCCCTCAGCCAGACGTTCACGTAGGCATCTGGGGGAGGTATCCGATCGATCGACGCTCCTGCAGGAAGGATCTCCCAGCTGGTGATCGAGCCGCAAACTGTTTTATGGATCAACCTGCGACTGTCCAACCCCCGTCTGGCCAGTTCGGTAACAACCACTTCGGGAGGCTGGCGATCAAAGCCTTTGTAGGCAGTGCAACTCTTTCCCGTCTGACCCATGGGGTACGTTGAACTCTCAACCTCATCCCGGCACCCCACCTGGCCCAGAACGAGCCAGAGGATGGCTAGTATCCGAATGCATCGCATTGCCTGTTGCTCCTTTCCTTTACTGCCCTGCTGTAGGCCTTGTCTACTGCGGCGCCTCCGAGTCCTCCATCGCGCAGCCGAGTTGCACAGATCATCTGCTCTAGATATGCACGACACTCAAGCTCATTGGCGAGCTGCCGATGCTCGATCCCATCATATTCCCAGTCCTTTGGGAATGGGCTTGCACCTTTAGGCCTACCCACGCAGGCATTAGGAACCCTCTTATCCAATAACGCCTTATGGTTTCGCTCATGCATAACGGTGCATATCTTGTCGCAGCCTGAATTGCAGACACTGACCAGGAATCCTCCATTGCCATCACAAGTAACCATTCCCAGCTGTCCGCCGCACGTACTTGTATCGAACACGGGCTCAAGCCCAAGTGGGTCAGCCGCGAGAAGCGGAGAGGCATTCGAATACCCGTACGCGGAAATGCCACCGGACAAGCCTATGGGATCCGCTTGCGTATAGCGTCCTGTCGCAGCGTCTTATTCGCGCTGGTAGTTGTAGAACAACCCACTCGCCTCCGTCGCCTGCTGGCCCGGGAAGCGCAACGCCAGCTCGAACACCACACCATCGCCATCCGGATCGGCACTCGGAATCTGGCTGCCGAACACCTCGCTCTTGTTGCTCCACTCCCAGATCGCGACATCACGCGCTGGATCGATCACGACACGCGGCGTGCCCAGATGATCCGGCTGCACGTAGGCCAGCTCCGGCACGCCGGTAGCCGGCACATTGATCAACGCCACCGGGTAGTTGTCCAGCCAGATGGCCAGCTGCTCCGCCTGGCCGGTGGCCGAGTAGTTGCCCAGCCACTGCCCTGCTTCGTCGTACAGGGTGATCTGCGCTACGCCACTACCCGAGGTAGGCAGCACGCGCACGCCGCGATGGTTGTAACCGTAGCTCTCAATTGTGGCGTCACCCAACTTCACCGAGCTCATGCGGTTGGCATCGTTGCAGGTGAAAGAGAAGCCCCGCGTGAGCGGGGCTTCGAATATGCAGCTCACTTAAATTCCTCCTGCACCAAGAAACAGGAGCATCAGCAGAGTAAATAATTGCAGCGCCGCAACGATGATGGCTAACCATTTCGGAATCCTGCTCGCGAACAAAAACATGATCACATTAAGCCCTACAAACATAGCCGGCATTACAACGTAAAATGTCGCGTCTCCAAGATACGGATATGGGAAGCCACTCACAGCGCCCGGGTAGCCAGGAGCATCTCGTCCTGCGACAGCAATGAATCCCAAAATAGATTTTACGAACCATAGGAGCAGAAACAGAGCGAACACCAATCGGCGCCTTGAGCCCTTATTTAGCACATTATTCATGACCCCAAAGACCTCGCGGCGCGGGAACCGAGATACTCAAAATTCATCGGCCCCATAAGCTGATTCATGATCGGATTCGGCCCGATAACAGTTCCAACGATATGCGCACCCGCCACACCGCTCCTCTGTTGAATTGAAACAGTGACCGATCCGCCAAATTGGCGACCTGGCAAAGCCACATTCTTGATGGTTCTCTCGCAAGGATCAACGATCTGATTGATCGGATTTCCTTTTATCAGACCTGGCAGCACAAGGTAGCGGCTTCCGTCTTGCTGGCCCGGGAAGCGCAACGCCAGTTCGAACGCCACACCATCACCATCCGGATCGGCACTCGGAATCTGGTTGCCGAATACCTCGCTCTTGTTGCTCCACTCCCAGATCGCCACATCGCGCACCGGATCGATCACCACGTGCGGTGTGCCCAGATGATCCGGCTGGACGTAGGCCAGCAACGGCACGCCGGTACCCGGGATGTTGATCAACGCCACAGGTGCGCCTGACCCGTGGCCGAGTAGTTGCCCAGCCACTGCCCTGCTTCGTCATACAGCGTGATCTGGGCAGTTCCACCGGCAGGGGTACGCAGCACGCGCTCGCCGCGATGGTTGTAGGCGTTGCTTTCCTGCACGGCATTACCCTGCTTCACCGCGTTCATGCGGTTGGTATCGCTGCAGGTAAACGATCTGCTGTCAGAGCGTGGTATTCCCTGCTGCATTGGGGCTGCGTGCAGCGCGACGATTCGCTACCGTCCGCTGCCCCAGGAGCTGCCGCCCACTAATCGATCCGTCTGAACAGACCACGCATCCAAAAGATGCTGCGCGCCCGATTCACCGCCATTCTTCAGCACAGAAAGAATCGCATCTAATCTACTTTTAATAGCATTGGACATTGGCAACTTCAAAAGCGTCTTCAGCGTCGCGTCCGCCGCCACGAAATCGCCCAGCCGGATGGCGGATATGTACTTTACCCATTCTGAATAGTCGCTTGTGAAGTCAAGACTGTCGACATAGAGCAACAAGTCTGCCGCCGTTCTCACTGCCTCAAGCTTTTTGATATGCGCCTCATGCATTCCACGAAAAAAAACTTTATCCACTTCCGCGCTTGCAATCCTCTGACCTAGAGACATGTGCAGGTAGGGCAAATCATCATATGTCGGAATTACGAAGGTCCATATGTAGGTAGAGGATGGCGCAGGATCCAATGTGAAGCCTGAGATAACATCGCGCGTATGTAACGCGATCAAAAAATTGCCAACGACTCGCAGACCGCTCCTCTTGGCCTCGCGCTTCATTCTCCAAAGTGCAATGGATCTCATGCTAGGGCACCGACCTTTCCAGAACACCGCAAAGTATAGTTCCCTTGGGCAGGTGCGTGTAGTAATTGCGAATTTCTGCCGCGGTCAGACCAGCCGCTCCCGACTTCAACTCGACCACATACTTTGGGTACGCCCTGGGTCCATATACACCGACGGCGCGAACTGATCCTGGAGTTCCATAATCTACAACGATGCCGTTCAAGTAAGAAACTTCGGAATCGTACGGGCCACCAAGGGCCTTTACATTAAATGCAAACTGTACATGAATTCGCGTTCCACGCAGCACACTGAAAGGCCATATTTTGTCGAGGGGAGAGGACGGATTCGCCAAGTAAGCAGCTCGCGCAGCCTCGCTAAATCCTGACATGCCAGGTAGCGCTCGACAAACCGATGTCTGCTCGCAAAGGCCTAGTGAATCCAAGCCAATAAGAGGGTTGCCTCCCACATAGGAATAGGTGCCAATTCCTCCCAGCAACCCAATCGGATCACTCTGAGAGTAGCGCCCCACGGATGGGTCGTACTCGCGCTGGTAGTTGTAGAACAACCCGCTTGCATCCATCGCCTGCTGGCCCGGGAAGCGCAGCGCCAGCTCGAACACCACACCATCGCCATCCGGGTCAGCACTCGGAATCTGGTTGCCGAATACCTCGCTCTTGTTGCTCCACTCCCAGATCGCCACATCGCGCGCCGCGTCGATCACCACACGGGGCGTACCCAGATGATCCGGCTGGATGTAGGCCAACTCCGGCACACCTGCGCTTGGCACGCTGATCAGCGCCACCGGGTAGTTGTCCAGCCAGATGGCCTGCTGTTGCGCCTGGCCCGTGGCCGAGTAGTTGCCCAGCCACTGCCCAGCTTCGTCGTACAACGTGATCTGTGCTGCGCCACCAGCCGGGGTACGCAGCACGCGCTCGCCGCGGTGGTTGTAAACGTAACTCTCCAGTGTGGCGTTACCCTGCTTCACCGCGTTCATGCGGTTGGCATCGTTGTAGGTGAACGCCTTGCTGCCAATACTGGTGGTATTGCCCGCTGCGTCATGGCTGCGTGCCTCGCCATCCACAGCAGTCAGGCGATGGCTGGTTGCGGGATAAGTGTAGCTGGCGGTGCCTGCTGAGGTGGTCAGCGCGGTGCGATTGCCGGTGGCGTCATAGGCATAGGTTTCGATCGGGGTGCCGGTCGTGCCGTCCTGGGTCTGGGTCAGGCGGCCCAGCGTGTCATAGGCATACTTGGCCAGCACCGTTGAGCCTGTGCCGTTCTTCAGCTCGGTGATCGAACCGACGGGATCGTAGCCATAGCCCAGCGACAGGCCGCCCGCGGCCGGGTCATGCACCGCCTGCGGGCGGTAATCCAGATCCAGCGGACGCTGCAGCTGGCGGCCGTTGCCGTAGGTCCAGCCGGTCGCCGGGCCGAAGGCCGCATAGGTCACGTTGTTCACCACGATCTGGCGCGCCTGGCCGGGGCGGGTCAGACCGATCTGGCTGATGCGCCCTTGGGTATCGCGCACGTAGTCGGCCACGCTTCCGTCGGGGTAGGTCAACGCGGTCAGGCGGCCCGACTTGCTATAGGCGTAGCGCAGCGTGCTGGCAACGCCGTTGACGGTCTGTACCTTGCGGGTGACCTGGCCGAAACGGTCATAGCAGTACTGGGTACTGCCATTGGCGTGCAGCACCTGCCCCAGGCGCCCCTTGGCGAAGCGCTCGTCGGCGGCACAGGCGGCCGGCGCCACGTCATAGCTGTAGCCCACGTCGAGATTGGGGTCCGGATAGGCGATGCCGATCAGGCGGTTGAGTGCGTCGTACTGATAGGTGGCGGTGACGCCACGCGCATCGGTAGCCGTCTTGCGATTGCCGGCCGCGTCCACGGTGAAGCTGCTGGCGCCACTGTCCGGGCTGACTTGCCCGGTCAGATCACCGAAACCGTTATAGGCATAAGTGGTGTGCAGGCCTTTCGGGTCGGTGACCTGGGTGACCTGGTCCAGCGCGTTGTACTGGCTGCGGATCTCCGCCGCGACGCCGCCCACATCCTGCAGGGTCTGCGCCAGGCGGTTCAACGGGTCGTACTGCTGGCTGGTCACGCGCTGCAGAGCGTCGGTCACGGTCTGCCGGTTACCGTTGGCATCGTAGGCAAAGCCGGTGGCGTGATTGCCTGCGTCCTTCAGTGCGGTCAGCTGGCCGAGTGTGTTGAACGTCCGCGCCAGGGTACGGCGCAGGGTACCGCCTGCATCGAGCGTGTCTTCCTTGAGGCGATTGCCGGCATTGTCCAGCGTGTAGTGAATCGTGTTGCCCGCGTTGTCCTCGATATCGGTCAAGCGCAGCGCCGCATCGTAGACATAGGAAACGCTGCTGCCGTCGGGCTCGGTGATCTGTTGCACCTGGCCGGTCGGCCAGTAGCTGATCTGGGTGACCCGATTCTCGGCAGTGGTCGCGCCACGCGCGGTGACCGAGGTTGGCCAACCGCGAGCATGGTAGGTGTAGTCGGTGACCACGCCGTTGGCATCCTTGACCGACAACGGCCGCCCGAACGCGTCGTAGGCCAGAGTCTCGACCGTCTGGCCCAGCGCATTGGTCACGCTGCGCAGGTCGCCCTTGCGATAGGTGCAGGCACCTCCGATCGCGCACCCTGCATCATCCGCCGAGTAATAGGCATAGGTAACGACATCGGCCACATCCGTGCGCGGGCCATCCACACTCTTCAGCAGCCCCTCCACCGGGCAGCTGCCTGCCGCTGCCACATCAGCGGCTTCGCAGTACGTGTAGCTGGTGATGCGCGTCTGACCGGAAGCGGTGTCGGTCACCGTGTTGGCCGTCGGCTGGCGTCGGGAATTGAAGGCCGTGCGGGTTTCGCGGCTACCGATCCGGGTGGTCAGTACCGCATTGGTTTCGACGTCGCGCGCGGTGGTCACAACACGCTGCTCGGGCAAGCCGACCGCTTCGGTCAAGGTATGGATGCTGACGGCACGACCGCTTACCGGATCGGTGCCCTGCGCATAGGTGTGCTTGGTCTGGATGCCGCGGCGATCGGTGTAGGTATCCAGGCGCCGGCGGAAGTCGACACTCTGGTCGTAGTAGGTTCGGCTGACGGTTCCCTGCGAATCCGTCAGGCCGGTCACCTTGCGCGACGGCGCGGTGTCGCCGCCGGGTGTCAGGGTGTAGTCGGTCTGCCGCCCCAGCGCGTCGGTCACCACCGCACCACCATTGGGGCTGTAGGCCAGTGTCACGCCATCGGCACCGCCGGCATGCTGACTGGAGATCACACGACCGATGGAATCGTAGGTAAAGGTGCTGTAGCGGCGACCGTCCTCGGCGGTGATGCCGGTCAGGTGCTGGGGGAAGTCCTGGTTCTCGTAGTGATATGTCCGCACACCACCACCCGCATAGGTCACCGTGGCGACCTGGTTCTGCGGCGTGTAGGTATAGGTGGCGAGCGCAATGCCTTCGACCAGCACCGAACTGATCAGCGCCTCATAGTCGTTGGACTGGTAAACGAACTCCAGTGTGCGGCCACTGCTGTGGGTGACCGCCGCAAGGCGATCGCTGTCGTCGTAGATGTAGGTCAGCGACGTGCCATCCTGGAAGCGCTTGGCTGCAAGACGCCCGTCCACGCCGAAGGTAGAGATGGAATCCGCCGAGTACAGTGTCCAGTTGCCGTTCTGGACCAGACGGTCACCACTGTCGTCGTCCGCCTCATAGGCTTGCCCGATTTTCTTGAATGCACGCTGGAAACCGGTACTTTCAATGATGCCCACACTGTCAACGCCATCCAGTGCCAGGTGGGCGCCCAGCGAATGGGTCCAGCCATAGCCGAAGCCACCGGATGAGGTGGAGATGCCGGAGTGATAGAAGCGCGTCAGCGCGATCCAGCCCAGATCGAAGTCCGGCGCGATCTCGTACTTCTCGCCCGTTTTGACATCACATGGGTTGCCGACTGGACCGGCCAGCCTTTCGTAGACATCCGGTTGCCATAATTGATGGCAATGACCGAGGTGTTTATGGGCAACAGCAAGCAGTACACGGATGAGTTCCGGGCAGAGGCGGTGAAGCAGGTGATCGAGC